>NZ_JBIQNC010000010.1:0-59099 GCF_044462705.1 Xenophilus sp. | reverse complement strand
GGGGCTTTCCTACAATCGCGGCCCCATGCCCGCGATCCGCTTCCAGTCGGTCTCCAAGACCTATGCCTTGCCTCACGACCAGGGTGCGTTCCGCGCGCTGGATGATGTCAGCTTCGACATCGAGGAGGGCGAATTCTTCGGCCTGCTCGGCCCCAACGGCGCGGGCAAGACCACGCTGATCAGCATCCTGGCCGGGCTCTCGCGGGCCACGGCCGGCCAGGTGAGCGTGCATGGCTTCGACGTGCAGACCCACTTCGCCGACGCCCGCCGCCAGCTCGGCATCGTGCCGCAGGAACTGGTGTTCGACCCCTTCTTCAACGTGCGCGAGACGCTGCGCATCCAGTCCGGCTATTTCGGCATCGCCCGTAACGACGACTGGATCGACGAGCTGCTGCACAGCCTGGGCCTGGCCGACAAGGCCGAGGCCAACATGCGCCAGCTCTCCGGCGGCATGAAGCGCCGCGTGCTGGTGGCGCAGGCGCTGGTGCACAAGCCGCCCGTCATCGTGCTGGACGAGCCCACCGCCGGCGTGGACGTGGAACTGCGCCAGACGCTGTGGCAGTTCGTCGCCCGGCTGAACAAGCAGGGCAGCACGGTGCTGCTGACCACCCACTACCTGGAAGAGGCCGAGGCGCTGTGCAACCGCATCGCCATGCTCAAGAAGGGCAGGGTGATCGCGCTGGACCGCACCAGCGAACTGCTCCGGTCCGCAGCCAGCAACGTGCTGCGCTTCAAGACCGACGCCAACCTGCCGTGGTCGCTGGCGCAGCACGCGCGCATCACCGGCCGTGTGGTGCAGCTGCCGGCGCAGGACGCGCGCGAGGTCGAGCAGGTGCTGGCCCAGTTGCGCGAGGCGGGCGTGGCGGTCGAGGACGTGGAGATGCGCAAGGCCGACCTGGAGGACGTGTTCATCGACCTGATGGCCGGCGAGCAGACGCCGCTGGAGGTGAGCCGATGAGCGACGCGACGACCGCACGCTTCGCTCCCCTGGGCTGGCGCGCGCTGCTCTACAAGGAGGTGCTGCGCTTCTGGAAGGTCGCGGCCCAGACCATCGGCGCGCCGGTGCTCACCGCGGTGCTGTACCTGATGGTCTTCGGCCACGTGCTGGAGGACCACGTCAAGGTCTACGGCACGTTCAGCTACACCGCCTTCCTGGTGCCCGGCCTGGTGATGATGAGCGTGCTGCAGAACGCCTTCGCCAACAGCTCGTCCTCGATCATCCAGAGCAAGATCATGGGCAGCCTGGTGTTCGTGCTGCTCACGCCGCTGTCGCACTGGGGCTGGTTCTTCGCCTATGTGGGGTCGTCGGTGCTGCGCGGGCTGATCGTGGGGGTGGGCGTGCTGCTGGTCACGCTGTTCTTCGCCGTGCCGCCCTTCGCGCAGCCGCTGTGGATCCTCGTCTTCGCCTTCCTCGGTGCGGCCCTGCTGGGCACGCTGGGCCTGATCGCCGGCCTGTGGGCCGAGAAGTTCGACCAGATGGCGGTGTTCCAGAACTTCCTGATCATGCCCATGACCTTCCTGTCGGGCGTGTTCTATTCCATCCATTCGCTCCCCGCCTTCTGGCAGCAGGTGAGCCACGCGAACCCGTTCTTCTACATGATCGACGGCTTCCGCCACGGCTTCTTCGGCGTCTCCGACGTGTCGCCCTGGATCAGCCTGGGCATCGTCGGCAGCGCCTGGCTGGTGGTGAGCGCGGTGGCCGTCCACCTGCTGCGCATCGGCTACAAGATCCGCGGATGAGATGATCTGCCCCCCCGCTCCGCCCGCCGCTTTGCGGCGTGGGTCGCCACCCCCCGAGGGGGAGGCGCGGCCGGCTTGGGGTGGCCCGGCGCCCGGCCGCATTCGTTCGCTTCGCTCACCATGACCGCCGAAGAACTCCAGTCCATCATCCAGGCCGGCCTGTCCTGCGAGCACATCCAGCTCGAGGGCGACGGGCGCCACTGGTTCGCCACCATCGTCTCGCCCGAGTTCGAGGGCAAGCGCCCGATCCAGCGGCACCAGCGGGTGTACGCCACCCTGGGTGCGAAAATGCACACCGACGAGGTGCATGCGCTGTCGATGAAGACGTACACGCCCGCCGAGTGGGCCCGGCTGCAGGCCTGAACCTCCTTCCCTGACCGAACGGCGGACGGCGCCGTTCCAAGGACTTTTCTCTGATGGACAAACTCCTCATCCGCGGCGGCCGCCGGCTGGCCGGCGAGGTGCGCATTTCCGGCGCCAAGAACGCGGCCCTGCCCGAGCTGTGCGCCGCCCTGCTGACCGACGAGCCGGTGGTGCTGCACAACGTGCCGCGCCTGCAGGACGTGGCCACCATGCTCAAGCTGGTGCGCAACATGGGCGTCACGGCCGAGCGCGACGACAACGGCACCGTGCGCCTGGACGCCGCCGACCTGACCAACCCCGAGGCGCCCTACGAGCTGGTGAAGACCATGCGCGCCTCGGTGCTGGCGCTGGGCCCGCTGGTGGCGCGCTTCGGCCACGCCAGGGTCTCGCTGCCGGGCGGCTGCGCCATCGGCTCGCGGCCGGTGGACCAGCACATCAAGGGCCTCACGGCGATGGGCGCCGACATCCGCGTCGAGCACGGCTACATGGTGGCCGGCCTGCAGCGGGGCCTCAAGCGCCTGCGCGGCGCGCGCATCACCACCGACATGGTGACGGTGACGGGCACCGAGAACTTCCTCATGGCCGCAGCGCTGGCCGAGGGCGAGACGGTCCTGGAGAACGCCGCCCAGGAGCCCGAGATCCCCGACCTGGCCGAGATGCTCATCAAGATGGGCGCGAAGATCGAAGGCCACGGCACCAGCCGCATCCGCATCCAGGGCGTGGAGCGCCTGCACGGCTGCGAGCACACGGTGGTGGCCGACCGCATCGAGGCCGGCACCTTCCTGTGCGCGGTGGCGGCGGCCGGCGGCAGCGTGCTGCTGCTGGGCGCCCGGGCCGAGCACCTGGACGCGGTGATCGACAAGCTGCGCGACGCCGGTGCCACGGTGGCCGAGGTGCCCGGCGGCCTGCGCATCGAGGCCGCCGGCCGGCTGAAGGCGCAGAGCTTCCGCACCACCGAGTACCCGGGCTTCCCGACCGACATGCAGGCGCAGTTCATGGCGCTGAACGTGATCGCCGAGGGCACCGCCACGGTCGCCGAGACGATCTTCGAGAACCGCTTCATGCACGTCAACGAACTGCTGCGCCTGGGCGCGCGCATCCAGACCGACGGCAAGGTGGCGGTGATCGAGGGCGTGCCGCGGCTCTCGGGCGCCACGGTGATGGCGACCGACCTGCGCGCCTCCGCCAGCCTGGTCATCGCCGGCCTGGTGGCCGAGGGCGAGACGCTGGTGGACCGCATCTACCACCTGGACCGCGGCTACGACCGCATGGAAGCGAAGCTGCGCGCCCTGGGCGCCGACATCGAACGCGTTCCGGGAGCCCGCGCGTGATCACCCTCGCCTTGTCCAAGGGCCGCATCTTCGAGGAGACGATGCCCCTGCTGGCCGCGGCCGGCATCGAGGTCACCGAAGACCCGGAGAAGTCGCGCAAGCTCATCCTGCCGACCACGCGGCCCGACGTGCGCGTGGTGCTGGTGCGCGCCTCCGACGTGCCCACCTACGTGCAGTACGGCGGCGCCGACCTGGGCGTGACCGGGCTGGACGTGCTGCTCGAACACGGCAACCAGGGCCTGTACCAGCCGCTGGACCTGCGCATCGCCGCCTGCCGCCTCAGCGTGGCGGTGCGCGCCGACTACGACTACGCCAGCGCCGTGAAGCAGGGCGCGCGCCTCGCGGTGGCGACCAAGTACGTCGGCCTGTCGCGCGAGTTCTTCGCCCGCAAGGGCGTGCACGTGGACCTGATCAAGCTCTACGGCAGCATGGAACTGGCGCCGCTCACCGGCCTGGCCGACGCCATCGTCGACCTCGTGTCCACCGGCAACACGCTCAAGGCCAACCACCTCGTCGAGGTGGAGCGCATCATGGACATCAGCGCCCGCCTGGTCGTCAACCAGGCCGCGCTCAAGCTCAAGCGCGAGCCCATCCGCCGCATCATCGACGCCTTCGCGTCGGCCATCCCGAAAACCTAGCCCCATGAGCCTGAAAGCCGCTCCCGCCCGCCTGTCCACCGCATCGGCCAGCTTCGAGGCCGACTTCAAGGCGCGGCTGCACTGGTCGGCCGACACGGACGCGGCCATCGAGCAGCGCGTGGCCGACATCCTGGCCGACGTGCGCCAGCGCGGCGACGCGGCGGTGCTGGAGTACACCCGCCGCTTCGACGGGCTGGCCGCCGGGTCGATGGCGCAACTGGAGCTGACGCAGGCCGACTTCCGGGCGGCCTTCGAGTCGCTGCCCGCCGCCCAGCGCGATGCCCTGCGCAGCGCGGCCGATCGCGTGCGCAGCTACCATGAGGCGCAGAAGAAAGCCAGCGGCGAGAGCTGGACGTACCGCGACGCCGACGGCACGCTGCTCGGCCAGAAGGTCACGCCGCTGGACCGCGTCGGCATCTACGTGCCGGGCGGCAAGGCGGCCTATCCGTCGAGCCTGCTGATGAACGCCATCCCCGCCCACGTGGCCGGCGTGCAGGAGATCGTCATGGTCGTGCCGACGCCGGCCAAGGGCAGCGTGGCCACCGGCGGCAGCGGCGCCGAGCCCGCCGCGCAGGGCGAGCGCAACGTGCTGGTGCTGGCCGCGGCCCACGTCGCCGGCGTCACCCGCGCCTTCACCATCGGCGGCGCGCAGGCCGTGGCGGCGCTGGCCTACGGCACCGCCACCGTGCCGGCGGTGGACAAGATCACCGGCCCCGGCAACGCCTACGTGGCCGCGGCCAAGCGGCGCGTTTTCGGCACCGTGGGCATCGACATGATCGCCGGCCCGAGCGAGATCCTGGTGCTGGCCGACGGCAGCACGCCGCCCGACTGGGTGGCGATGGACCTGTTCAGCCAGGCCGAGCACGACGAGCTGGCGCAGAGCATCCTGCTCAGCCCCGACGCCGCCTACATCGACGCCGTGCAGCGCGAGATCGACCGGCTGCTGCCGGACATGCCGCGCGCGCAGATCATCGCCGCGAGCCTGACGGGCCGCGGCGCGCTGATCCACACCCGCGACATGGAGGAGGCCTGCGCCATCAGCAACCGCATCGCCCCCGAGCACCTGGAGGTGAGCAGCCGCGAGCCGCACAGGTGGGAGCCGCTGCTGCGCCACGCCGGCGCCATCTTCCTGGGCGCCTTCACCAGCGAATCGCTGGGCGACTACTGCGCCGGCCCCAACCACGTGCTGCCCACCAGCGGCACCGCGCGCTTCTCCTCGCCGCTGGGCGTGTACGACTTCCAGAAGCGCAGCAGCCTGATCGAGGTGAGCGAGCAGGGCGCGCAGGCGCTGGGCCCGATCGCCGCCGAACTGGCCTACGGCGAAGGGCTCCAGGCGCATGCGCGGGCGGCCGAGATGCGCCTGGCACGCAGCGGCGAGGAGCGGCCCGCCTCCTAGGTGTGCGCGCCAAGCGTCGGCCGCGGCCCGATCACGACGAAAAGGGAGAAAGACCATGACATCGCTTGAGCAACTGCTTCGGTCCGGCCCGGGCCGCCTCGCGGGGTGGCTGGCCGTGGCGCTGGCCGTGCTCGCGGCCGGATGCAGCACGCAGCCCCGCGAGGCGCCGCCGGCCGCCGCGTCGGCCCGCGCAGCCGAGGCCGCTCCCGCGCCGGCGCCCGCCGCGGCGCGGCTCGGCACGCAATGGGGCGAAGGCCGCGAGTCGCGCGTGCGCAGCGTGGAAGCGCGCCGGCTGAATCCGGAACGCCCGGACGACGTGCTCACCGTCGGCTATGCCGGCGCATCCGGCGTGCGGGCCGCGGTGGGGCGCGATCCGCAGCGCCAGCTCAACGTGCCGCTGGCGCAGGGCGACGTCGAATGGTCGATCCGCGACGAGAACGACCGCCCGCTGCCGCTGCAGCAGGCGCGCGGCGGCGGCACGCTGCAGGTCGCGGGCGTGGAGGGGGCGCGCTACGTGCTGGTGCTGCGCAACCTGAGCGACCGCAGCTACGAAGTCGTCGCCACCGTCGACGGGCTGGACGTGCTCAGCGGCCAGCCCGGCAGCCTGGGCCGCGCCGGCTACGTGCTCCAGCCGCAGGGGCTGCTGCGCATCGAGGGTTTCCGCAAGAGCCGGGACGAGGTCGCTGCCTTCCGCTTCGCCGCGCCGGGCCGCGCGTACGCGGCCAACACGCCGGCCGGCGATGCGCGCAACATCGGCGTCATCGGCACCGCGCTGTTCGAGCTGGAGGTGCCGGGGCAGCGGCCCCCGCCGCGCATCGGCGCGGGCAGGTCGCGCGCCTTCCCGGCGGACGAGCCGTCCTCCTTCGCGCCGCCGCCGCGCTACGGGCCGTCCCGATGACATGGCTGCGCCGCGTGCCCTGCATCGTGCTCGCGCTCGGCGCCGCCGCGGCCGCGCAGGCCATGAGCATCCGTGAGATGCGCACCCTGGAGGCTAGCGAGAAGGACGGCAGCGCCTATGCGAGCTACTACCTCGTCGGCGTGCTCGAAGGGCTGCGCGAGGCATCCGATGCAGCGCAGCGGGCGGGCGGCAGGCCGCTCTTCTGCGTCAATGGCCGCCGGCTCGAGCCCGCCATGGCCCGCTCCCTCTACCAGGGCGAACTCGCCCGCCACGCCGACCAGTACGAGGCCGACATGCCCGTGCAGCTGGTGATGTCCGCCGCGCTGCAGAACGCCTACCGCTGCGCCCCCTGAACCCGAACCGACATGCCGTCCTCTTCCTCGACCGACCTCACCGCCCGCGCCCTGGCGCGCCTGCGCCCCGACGTGCGCGACATGCACGCCTATGCCGTGCAGGACGCGCGCGGGCTGCTCAAGCTGGACGCGATGGAGAACCCCTACCGCCTGCCGCCCGAGCTGCAGCAGGCGCTGGGCGAGCGCCTGGGCGCGCTGGCGCTCAACCGCTACCCCGGCGAGCGCGGCGAGGACCTGAAGCGCGCGCTGGCCGCCCACGCCGGCGTACCCGAGGGCCACGCGCTCATGCTGGGCAACGGCTCCGACGAGCTGATCTCGCTGATCGCCATGGCCTGCGACCTGCCGGGTGCCGGCATCCTGGCGCCGCTGCCGGGCTTCGTCATGTACGCCATCAGCGCGCAGCTGCAGGGCCTGAAGTTCACCGGCGTGCCGCTGACCGCCGACTTCGCGCTGGACGAGGCCGCCATGCTCGCCGCCATCGAGCGCGAGCGCCCGGCCATCCTCTACCTGGCCTACCCGAACAACCCCACCGCCAACCTGTGGGACGCGGCCGTGGTGCAGCGCCTGATCGACGCCCAGGGCGCGCACGGCGGCCTGGTGGTGGTCGACGAGGCCTACCAGCCCTTCGCCGGCCGCAGCTGGCTCGACGCCATCCGCCGCGAACCGGCGCGGCACGGCCACGTGCTGCTGATGCGCACGCTCAGCAAGTTCGGCCTGGCCGGCGTGCGGCTGGGCTACCTGATCGGCCCGCAGGCGCTGGTGGCCGAACTCGACAAGGTCCGCCCGCCCTACAACATCAGCGTGCTGAACTGCGAATGCGCGCTCTTCGCGCTGGAGCACGCCGACGTGTTCGCGCAGCAGGCCGAGGCCATCCGGCGCGACCGCGCGGTGCTGGTCGGGGTGCTCGGCCGGCTGCCGGGCGTGAGGGTCTGGCCCAGCGACGCCAACATGGTGCTGCTGCGCGTCGCCGACGCCGACAAGACCTTCGCCGGCATGAAGGCACACGGGGTGCTGGTGAAGAACGTTTCTAGAATGCACCCGTTGCTGGCGAACTGCCTGCGCCTGACCGTCGGCACGGCCGACGAGAACGCGCGCATGCTCGCCGCGCTGGAAGCCTCCTTATGAATACCCCCACGGCCCCCGACGCCATCGTCGCCGCCAGCGGCAACGCGCCCGCGCGCGTGGCGGAAGTCACCCGCGACACCGCCGAGACGAAGATCCGCGTGCGCGTCGATCTCGACGGCACCGGCCGCGCGACGCTCGCCACCGGCATCGGCTTCTTCGACCACATGCTGGACCAGATCGCCCGCCACGGCCTGATCGACCTGGACGTCGAGTGCCAGGGCGACCTGCACATCGACGGCCACCACACGGTGGAGGACGTCGGCATCACGCTCGGCCAGGCGGTGGCGAAGGCGGTGGGCGACAAGAAGGGCATCCGCCGCTACGGCCATGCCTACGTGCCGCTGGACGAGGCGCTGTCGCGCGTGGTGATCGATTTCTCCGGCCGCCCCGGCCTGCACATGGACGTGCCCTTCACCAGCGGCATGATCGGCGGCTTCGACACCCAGCTGACCTTCGAGTTCTTCCAGGGCTTCGCCAACCACGCGCTGGTCACGCTGCACATCGACAACCTCAAGGGCGTGAACGCGCACCACCAGTGCGAGACGGTGTTCAAGGCCTTCGCCCGCGCCGTGCGCGCCGCGCTGGAGCGGGACCCGCGCTCGGCCGGCGTCATCCCCTCGACCAAGGGCACGCTGTAGCCCTTCCCGACAGATCCCACCCTTTCAGTCCGCCATGACGAATTCCGTCGCCGTCGTCGACTACGGCATGGGCAACCTCTGGTCCGTCTCGCAGGCCGTGCGCCATGCGGCCGACCAGGCCGGGGTCGAGGTGCTCGTCACCGCCGACCCCGACGTGGTGCGCCGCGCCACGCGCGTGGTGCTGCCGGGGCAGGGCGCGATGCCCGACTGCATGCGCGAGCTGCGCGAGTCGGGCCTGCTCGAATCGGTGCTGGAGGCGGCCGCCTCCAAGCCGCTGTTCGGCGTGTGCGTGGGCATGCAGATGCTGCTCTCGCGCAGCGAGGAGGGCCCTTCCGAGGGGCTGGGCCTGATCCCCGGCGAGGTCCTGCGCTTCCGGCTCGAGGGCCAGCGCCAGCCCGACGGCAGCCTCTACAAGGTGCCCCAGATGGGCTGGAACCAGGTGATGCAGGCCCGCCCGCACGCGCTGTGGGCCGGCGTGCCCGACGGCACGCACTTCTATTTCGTCCACAGCTTCTATGCCCGGCCCCGCGACTGCGCCCACAGCGTGGGAGAGGCCGAGTACGGCACGCGCTTTACCGCTGCCGTGGCCCGCGATAACATTTTTGCGACCCAGTTCCACCCCGAGAAGAGTGCGGACCACGGGTTGCAGCTGTACCGCAACTTCCTCCACTGGAATCCCTGAAGCCGACCCTTCTCCGAGTGCCCGGCGCGTCGGGCCTTCCCGCCGCGCGCCAGATGCCTGGCTGACAGGCCCGCCTGCCTTCTTTCTTTCTCCGCGCCGTTTCTTCCACCTGCCGCACCTCGCGACACCATGCTTCTCATTCCCGCGATCGACCTCAAGGATGGCCACTGCGTTCGCCTCAAGCAGGGCGACATGGACCAATCGACCGTGTTCAGCGAAGACCCGGCCGCCATGGCCCTGCAATGGGTCGAGGCCGGCGCGCGCCGGCTGCACCTGGTGGACCTGAACGGCGCCTTCGCCGGCAAGCCGCAGAACCATGCGGCCATCAAGTCCATCCTGCGCGCCGTGGGCGACGAGATCCCCGTGCAGCTCGGCGGCGGCATCCGCGACCTGGACACCATCGAGCGCTACATCGACGACGGCCTGCGCTACGTGATCATCGGCACCGCGGCGGTGAAGAACCCCGGCTTCCTCAAGGACGCCTGCAGCGCCTTCGGCGGCCACATCATCGTCGGCCTCGACGCCAAGGACGGCAAGGTCGCCACCGACGGCTGGAGCAAGCTCACCGGCCACGAGGTGGTCGACCTGGGCAAGAAGTTCGAGGACTACGGCGTCGAGTCCATCATCTACACCGACATCGGCCGCGACGGCATGCTCTCGGGCATCAACATCGACGCCACCGTCAAGCTCGCGCAGTCCCTCACCATCCCCGTCATCGCCTCGGGCGGGCTGTCCAACATCGCCGACATCGAGAAGCTGTGCGCGGTGGAGGGCGAGGGCGTCGAGGGCGTGATCTGCGGGCGTGCCATCTACTCGGGCGACCTCGACTTCGCCGCCGCGCAGGCGCGCGCGGACGAACTGGCCGGCGCCTGAGGCCGCCTGCCCCGCGCTTGCCGAGCCGCATGAGCCCCCGCCCGGCCGCTCCGAAGGGGGCTCGCACCGCAGCACGAAGTGCGAAGGTTATCCAATGAGCATCGAACGCGTCGAGTTCAACGGCCAGCCGGCGCTGCGCCAGACCCTGCCCGAAGGCGACTGCGTGATGGTCGCCCTGCATGGAGGCCACGTGCTGTCCTGGCGCACGGCCGACGGCATCGAGCGCCTGTACCTGAGCCCGCGGGCGCTGTTCGACGGGCACGGCGCCATTCGCGGCGGCGTGCCGGTATGTTTTCCGCAGTTCAACCAGCGCGGGCCGCTGCCCAAGCACGGCTTCGCGCGCAACCTGCCGTGGCAGGCGAAAGAAGGCGACGTGCTGGCGTTGACGCTGCATGACGGGCCGGCGACGCAGGCCTTCTGGCCCGAGCGCTTCGCGCTGCGGCTGCAGGTCGGGCTCGCGCCCGGCCGGCTGCGCCTGACGCTGGAAGCGCACAACACCGGCGACACGCCCTGGTCCTTCACCGCGGCGCTGCACACCTACCTGCGGGTGGACGACGCGGCCGCGGCCAGCCTCGAAGGCCTGCAGGGCGCCGCCCGCTGGGATGCGGTGCGCGACCGGCGCTTCTCCGAGCCGGCTCCGGCCCTGCGCTTCGGCGAGGAATTCGACAGCGTCTATGCGGCCCCGGCCCGGCCGCTGCACCTGGCCGGCGGCGGCACGCGCCTGGCGATCACGCAGAGCGCGACCTGCACCGAGACGGTGGTGTGGAATCCCGGCCCCGAGCTCGGCGCCCGCCTGGCCGACCTGCCCGACGACGGCTGGCGCCACATGCTGTGCGTGGAGGCGGCCTGCATCGACGCGCCCGTCGTGCTGGCGCCCGGCGCCCGCTGGACGGCGTGGCAGGAACTCGCCGCGCTCTCTTGACTACTTCTTCCCTCTGTTCCATCCGACCGCCATGCTGGCCAAACGCATCATCCCCTGCCTCGACGTCACCGGCGGCCGCGTCGTCAAGGGCGTCAACTTCGTGGAACTGCGCGACGCCGGCGACCCGGTCGAGATCGCGGCGCGCTACAACGCGCAGGGCGCCGACGAGCTGACCTTCCTGGACATCACTGCCACCAGCGACGAGCGCGACCTGATCCTGCACCTGATCGAGGCGGTGGCCTCGCAGGTGTTCATTCCGCTCACGGTGGGCGGCGGGGTGCGCACGGTGGACGACGTGCGCCGCCTGCTCAACGCCGGGGCCGACAAGACCAGCTTCAATTCCGCCGCCATCGCCAACCCCCAGGTCATCCAGGACGCCTCGGACAAGTACGGCGCGCAATGCATCGTCGTCGCCATCGACGCCAAGCGCCGCACCCCCGAGGAAGAGGCCGCGCGCGGCCCGGGCTGGGACGTCTACAGCCACGGCGGGCGCCGCAACACCGGCCTGGACGCCGTGCAGTGGGCGGTGGAGATGGCGCGCCGCGGCGCCGGCGAGATCCTGCTCACCAGCATGGACCGCGACGGCACGAAGAGCGGCTTCGACCTCGCACTCACCCGCGCCGTGGCCGACGCGGTGAGCGTGCCGGTGATCGCCTCCGGCGGCGTCGGCAGCCTCGACCATCTGGCCGACGGCGTCCAGCAGGGCGGCGCCGACGCGGTGCTGGCCGCCAGCATCTTCCACTACGGCGAGCACACCGTGGGCGAGGCCAAAGCCCGCATGGCCGAGCGCGGCATCCCCGTCCGGCTGTAACAAGTAGCAGTTGCTTACCGGTGTCCGCACTGCGTGCGGCGGTGGACACTTTTGTTTCGACTTCCTGATTTCGTCCAGAAAATTAAACTGGAAGTAGTACAACTAACCTGTAAGTAGTACAGTTGTCCCCTGGCCGAGGAGCGATCGTCGGCTTCACACAGTCTCCCGTGGCCAATCGGATTGGGCGCGGCGGCCATCCGTGCTATCGCCCGGACGCCCGATGGCTGTGTAGTATTTGAACCTTCTTATTACTGGATAACTTATCCAGGTGTAACGGCTCAGGGGAACGTCCATGCTGTTCGCGTCCGTCAACGACGGGACCAAAGCACCCATTCTGGCCGCCGGCAGCATGAATGCCATGCTGGGGCTGGCGTTGCGCGTGGGCGACGTCGTGATCTTCGGCGCGGCGGGCATCCTGGCGTTCGCGCTGCGCTTCGGCCACGTGTCGGTGGAGGCCGACTATGCGCAGGTGATCAGCCACGGCGTGCTGCTGGCCATGATCGTGCTCAACGGCGGCTCGGTGTACCGCAGCTGGCGCGGCCACAGCGTCGCCAGCGAGGCGATGCAGCTGGCCGCCATGTGGATGATCATCTTCTGCCTGCTGGCGGTGTACGTGCTGGCGTTCAAGGTGGGGCACGACCTGTCGCGCCTGTGGTGGTTCGGGTGGTTCGTGCTGGGCCTGGGCGGCGCGGTGGTCTTCCGCGCGGTGGTCCGCGGGGCGGCCAACTGGGTGCGGGCGCAGGGCATGGACGCGCGTTCGGCCGTCGTGGTCGGCGCCAACCCGGACGCGCAGCGGCTGGTCGACGTGCTCCGGCGCAACAAGTGGGCCGGCATCGAGGTGTGCGGCTGGTTCGCGACCGACGCGGACCGCAGCCAGTTGACCGGCGCGCCCCTGCTCGGGTCGCTGGAGCGCCTGGGCGAGTACGTGGAGTCGCACCAGATCGCGCAGGTCTGGCTGGCGATGCCGCTGCAGGAGCAGGCGCAGATCGCGGCGGCCGTCAGCCAGTTGCGGCACTGCACGGCCGACATCCGGCTGGTGCCCGATCTCTTCGGCATCCACCTGCTGAACCACTCGGTCGAGGAGGTGGCGGGCCTGCCGGTGATCACGCTGCAGCAGACGCCGCTGCAGGGTGTCTCGCGCATCGTCAAGGCGGTCGAGGACCGGCTGCTGGCCTTCCTGATCCTGCTGCTCATCTCGCCGCTGATGCTGCTGATCGCCGCCGCCGTCAAGCTCAGCTCGCCCGGCCCGGTGTTCTACCGGCAGGAGCGCGTGAGCTGGAACAACCAGCGCTTCCAGATGCTCAAGTTCCGCTCCATGCCTGTCGATGCGGAGCAGCGCAGCGGCGCCGTGTGGGCCAAGGCGGGCGAGCAGCGCGCCACGCGGGTGGGCGCCTTCCTGCGCAGAACCAGCCTGGACGAGCTGCCGCAGTTCATCAACGTGCTGATGGGCGACATGTCCATCGTCGGGCCGCGCCCCGAGCGGCCGGTGTTCGTCGAGAAGTTCAAGAACGAGATTCCGGCCTACATGAAGAAGCACATGGTCAAGGCCGGCATCACCGGATGGGCCCAGATCAACGGCTGGCGCGGCTCGACCGACCTGGCCAAGCGCATCGAGTGCGACATCTTCTACATCCAGCACTGGTCGCTGGGCTTCGATCTCTGGATCATCTTCCTGACCCTGTTCAAAGGGTTCGTCCACAAGAATGCGTACTAGCGCCGCCCTGCTCCGGTATGCCGACGACGACCGCGGCGGCGGCGCCGTGCAGACGGCCGCCGCGGCGAACCGTCGGATGCGGGTGGCGCTGGTCCACTACTGGCTGGTCGGCATGCGCGGCGGCGAGAAGGTGCTGGAGGTCCTGAGCGACCTGTACCCCGACGCCGACATCTTCACGCTGGTGTGCGACCCGGCGGCCATCTCGCCCCGGCTGCGGCGCCACCGGATCCACACCTCCTTCCTGCAGAAGATCGGCGGCGTGCGGCACTACCAGAAGATGCTGCCGCTGATGCCCTTCGCGTTGGAGTCGTTCGACCTGACGGGCTACGACCTGATCATCTCCAGCGAGGCCGGCCCGGCCAAGGGCATCGTGCCGGGGCCGGACGCCACGCACATCTGCTACTGCCACTCGCCCATGCGCTACATCTGGGACCTGTATCCCCAGTACCGCGCCGCCTCGGGCGCCGTGACGCGCGCCATGATGTCGCTGGCGGCGCCGCTGCTGCGGCAATGGGACGTGAGCACCGCGCACCGCGTCGACCACTTCATCGCCAACTCGGCCTACGTGGCGCGCCGCATCGAGAAGTACTACCGGCGCGACGCGCTGGTCGTCCACCCGCCCGTGGACCTGTCGCGCTTCGCGGCGCCGGCGTCGGCGGCGCCGGGCGGGTACTACCTGTGCGCCGGGCAGATCACGCCCTACAAGAAGATCGAGATCGCGGTGGAGGCCTGCACGCGCCTGGGCCGGCGGCTGCGGGTCATCGGCTCCGGCGCCAACGCGGCGCTGAAGCGGCTGGCCGGGCCCACGGTGGAATTCCTCGGGCCGGTGTCGGACGAGGAGATGGTGCGCAGCTTCGCCGGCTGCAGGGCGCTGCTGTTCCCCGGCGTGGAGGACTTCGGCATCGTCCCGCTGGAGGTCATGGCCAGCGGCCGGCCGGTCATCGCCTATGCGCGCGGCGGCGCCCTCGAGACGGTGGTGGATGGCCGCACGGGCCTGCTCTTCCACGAGCAGACGGCCGAGGCGGTGGTCGATGCCATCCGGCGCTTCGAGGCGGCCGAGCCGTCCTTCGACGCCCAGGCGCTCCGGACGCACGCCCGTTCGTTCGACACGGCCGTCTTCCGGGCGCGGATGGCCGAGCTGATCGGCCGGCTGAGCACCCGGCCTGATCCTGCACCGGCCAGGGAGGCGTCGGCATGGACCTGATCCCGATCGCCGTCTTCTGGTGCCTGGCCGCCTGGGCCTTCGTGGGGCGCAGCCACCGGCTCGTGTACCTGTTCTTCGGGGCGATGTCCTTCGGCTCCTTCGCCGTGGTGCCCCCCGCCTTGCTGGCCGGCCTCACGCTCACGCCGGCCCCGATCGTGGCCGTGCTGCTGATCGTCCGGCACTTCATCGGCAAGGACGAACTCGCCTACGCCCTCGGGATGGCGACACGCCCCAGCCGCCTGGCGTGGCTCTTCCTGTTCTGGGCTTTCGCCTGCATCACCACGCTGTTCATGCCCCGCCTGTTCGCCGGCGAGGTGGTCGTGGTGCCGCTGCGCCAGGACGACATCGGTGCCGGCCCGCTGGCGCCGTCGCTGCAGAACCTGTCGCAGCTGCTCTACCTCAGCATCTCGGTGGCGATGGTGTTCGTCTTCACGAGGATGCTGCGCACCACCGCCATGCGCCGCCACGTGCTGGCGGCGCTGTGCCTCGGCGCGGCCATGGCCGTGTTCACCGGCCTGCTGGACTTCGGGACGCTGTTCCTGCCGCTGGAGGGCCTGCTGGAGCCGTTCCGCACCGCCACCTACGCGCTGCTCACCAGCATCGAGGTGGTGGACGGCAAGCGCGTCGTGGGCCTGATGCCGGAGGCGTCCACCTTCGGCTACCTGACGCTGAGCTTCCTGGTGGCGCTGTACTTTCTGCGCCGCGCCATGCCGGCCGGCCTGCTGCGCGACCGCATCGTGCCCGTGCTGCTGGTGATGCTGGTGCTGCTGCTGTGGCTGTCGACGTCGTCGGCGGCCTACCTGGGCTTCGGCGTGTTCGCCTGCGCAGCGGTCGCGGAGTGGGGATGGCGCGCGGTCGGCGCACGCCGCAACCCCTACCTGCACCGCGGGCTGCTGCGCGAATTCATGATCGGCCTGGGCGTGCTGACCACCCTGCTGCTGCTGGTGGTGGCGTTCCCGCAACTGCTCGCGCCCGTAACGGAGCGCATCGACACCTGGGTCCTGCAGAAGGCGGCCAGCAGCTCCTTCGAGGAGCGCAACATGTGGACGCAGGTGGCGTGGGACGCGGTGGCGGCCACCTACGGCCTGGGCGTGGGCCTCGGGGGAACGCGCGCCTCCAACCTGCTCGTGGCCCTGGCCAGCAACGCGGGGGTGCTCGCCACGCTGTGCTACCTCGCCTTCGTGGTCCAGTGCCTCGGATTGCGGCGGGCCGCGCCGTTCGACGTGCAGGGCCAGGCGCTGCTGGTGGGCATCCGCTGGGCCTATGCGGCACCCTTCGTGTCCAGCCTGGTGATCGGGACGTCGCCGGATTTCGGCCTCTTCAACGCGTTCCTCTACGGCTTCGCGATGGCGGCCACCAGTGCTGCATCCTCCTTCCGGGCCCAGGTCAGCGCTGCATCGTCGCCGTTCTCCGCTGCGCGCAACGCACATGGCGCCTGACCAGAAGGACCTGGCCCGCCGCGTCGCGGCGGCGGGCGCATGGACGGTGGGCGCGCGGCTGTCGGCCAAGCTGATCGACCTGGCCATGCTGTTCTGCCTGGCCCGCTTCCTCGGGCCGGCGGACTTCGGCCTGGTCGCGATGGCGATGGCCGTCGTCTTCGTGGTCGAGGCGCTGCTGGACCTGCCGACCTCGGTGGCGCTGCTGCGCGGGCCGAGCGTCACGCGCGCGATGCTGGACACGGCGTTCACGCTGGGCCTGCTGCGCGGCTTCGCCATCGGCGTGCTGCTGCTGGCGCTGGCCTGGCCGCTCGCGTGGTTCAACAACGAGCCGCGGCTGGCGGTGCTGCTGTCCGTGCTGGCGTTGGCGCCGGCCGCGCGGGGGATGAGCAGCCCGCGCATGGTGGAGTACGCGCGCGCGTTCAACTTCCAGCCCGACGCGGTGGTGGAACTGTCCGGCAAGGTGCTGGCCTTCGTCGTCTCCGTCGCGCTGGCGGCCGCGACGGGCAGCTACTGGGCCATCGCCGCCGCCACGATCTGCTCGCCCGTGCTCGGCACGCTGGCGTCGTACGTGGTCGCGCCGTTCCGGCCCCGCCTGAGCCTGTCCGAATGGCATCGCTTCTCGAACTTCCTCGGCTGGAACTTCGTGGCCCAGTTCTGTTCGGCGCTGAATTGGCAGATCGACCGGCTGCTGCTGTCGCGCCTGACGCCCATCGCGGCGTTCGGCCAGTACTCGATCGCCAAGCAGATCTCGGAGATACCCATCCAGGCGCTGGCGGTGCCGCTGCTGCGTCCGGCCATGACCGCGCTCGCCTCCGCCGGCCCCGCCGCCGGCGCGCGCTATGTGCAGCTCTCGCGTGCCATGCTGGTGGTCATGGTGCCCGCGATGACCGTGCCGGTGCTGTGGCCCGAGGCGCTGATCCGGGTGGCGCTGGGGCCCAACTGGCTCTCCGCGGCGCAATGGCTGCAGTGGATCAGCGCCGCGTCGCTGCTCGGCATGCCGGCGCTGCTCATGGGCGCGCTGACGCAGATGCTGGACCGCACCCACTGGCTGGCGCGGCGCACCGTGATCGACCTGCTGATCCGGGTGCCGCTGGTGTGGTGGGGCGCTGCGCACCACGGCATTCCCGGGGTCATCGCCGCCAGTGCCGTGAGTTCGCTGGCGACCACCGCGGTGTCGTTCCTCATCGTCCGCCACCTGTCCGGCGCCAGCGTGCGCGCGCAACTGGGCATGCTGCGCATCCCCTTCATCGCAGTGCTGCCGGCCGGCGCGCTCCTGTGGGCCACGCAGCCCGCCGTCTCGGGCGCTGCCAACGTGTTCGGCCTGGTCGCCCTCGGCCTGCCGATCTTCCTGCTTTATCTGCTGGTCTACGGCCTGTGCGTGTGGATCGTCTGGCGATGGACGGGGCGGCCCGCCGGGTTCGAGCAGCACGCCTTCGAGACCGCCGCCGCCTGGCTCGCGCGGTACCGGCGCCACCGCGCCGCGCCGGGCGAATCGCCCGCGGCCAGCGGACCGGGGCGCTGAGGCGCCGCCGCCAACCTTTTCACCACAACACCACCGCCTGCTTTTCTGCCCCATGACCGAGTTAGTGATCAACGGCAAGTTTCTCCAGCGATCGGCCAGCCGCTCGGGCGTCCACCGCGTCGCCTACGAGCTGGTCCTGGCCCTGGACGCCGTGCTGGCCCGCGACGCCGCGCTGGCGCGCGCCCATCCGTGCCGCCTGCTGGTGCCGGGAGACTGGCTCCCGGACATCGCCTTCTCCCACATCCGCATGCACAGCGTCGGCCGGAGGAGCGCCGCACTCAAGGGCATCCCCTGGGAGCAACTGGTGCTGCCGTGGCAGGCGCGGGGCGCGACGCTGCTGAACTTCTGCAACCTCGGGCCGGTGCTGCATCGCGATGCGTTCACGATGATCCATGACGCGCAGGTCCACAGTTCGCCGGCGTCGTATTCGCGCGGCTTCCGTGCGTGGTACCGGCTGGTGCAGCCGCGGCTGGGCCGGCGCAACCGGGGGATCCTCACCGTCTCGCAATATTCGCGCGCCCAACTCGACCAGTACGGCGTGGCCGATGCGGCGCGCAGCCTGGTGGTCCACAACGGCTGCGATCACGTCCTGCGGCTGGTGCCCGACGAGGACGCGGCGCGCGCCTTCGGCCTGGCCGACGGCCGCTTCGTCGTCGCGCTGGCGAACACCCAGGCGCACAAGAACATCGGCCTGCTGCTGAAGGCCTTCCGGTCCGGCCGGCTGGGCGACATGACCCTGGCGCTGTTCGGGGCGGCGACGCGCGAGGACTTCGAGCGCCAGGGGCACGAGGTACCGCCGAACGTGCGGTTCCTGGGCCGCATCAGCGACGAGCAGCTCGCCGGCGTGCTGCGCAGGGCCGCCGCGCTGGCCTTCCCCTCGCTGACCGAGGGCTTCGGCCTGCCGCCGCTGGAGGCGATGGCGCTCGGCTGCCCCGTCGTCGCCGCGCCCTGCGGCGCATTGCCCGAGGTGTGCGCCAAGGCGGCGCTGTGGGCCGACCCGCACGATGCCCGGGCGTGGGAGGCGCAGATCCTGCGGCTGCGCGACGACCCGGCCCTGGCCGGATCGCTGCGGGAGCGCGGCGCGCGCCGCGCCGCGCTCTTCACCTGGGAGCGGGCGGCGCGCCGTCTGCTCGAGATCGCCGCGGCGCAGCCTTCGTGGTCTGCGGCCGGGCGGGGCCCGTCGGTGCTCGGCGCCAGCCGCGCGCTCGGCAAGCCGAGTGCCGGGCCCTAGCCGGCATCGCGCCGGCCCATCCTCGCCCCCGCTTTCCTGACCCTGGAGCGGCGTGCCCCTGGTGGGGACGACCGCTTCCGCCATCGCTTCCTGTTCCCCATGTGCCTGAAGATTGCCGTTGCCATCGCGACCGCGGGTCGCCCCAAGATCAGCGCCGACACCGTGGGCCATCTCCGGCGCCAGTTGCGCCAGCCCGACGAACTTCTGATCTGCCCCGCGCGCTCCGGCGACTTCGACGCCGCTTGCCTGCAGGACTTCCCGGCCCCTGCCCGGATCGTGTCCGGGCCGGTCGGCTCGTCGGCGCAGCGCAATGCGCTGCTCGATGCCACCGACGCGGACGTGGTGGTCTTCTTCGATGACGACTTCCTTCCCGCCGACGATTACCTGGGCGAGGCCGAGCGCCTGTTCCTGTTCCATCCGGAGATCGCCGTGGCGACGGGCAAGGTGCTGGCCGACGGCATCCTGGGGCCGGGCATCGAGTTCGACGCAGCCGCCAGGCTCCTCGCGCAATCGCCGCCGGGCACGGAGCCGGGCCGGATCGTGCCCACCTACAACGGCTATGGATGCAACATGGCCGTGCGCATGGCGCCGGTGCGTGCGCACCGCATCCGCTTCGACGAGCGCCTGCCGCTCTATGCCTGGCTGGAGGACGTGGACTTCTCGCGCCAGCTCGCGCTGCATGGCGACGTCGTCTGCGCCACGCGCCTGCGGGGCGTGCACCTGGGCACCAAGCGCGCGGGCCGCACCTCGGGCCGGCGCCTGGGCTATTCGCAGGTCGCCAATCCGCTGTACCTGGCGCGCAAGGGCACCATGGCCTGGGGCAAGGCCCTGGCCCACGTCGGCAGGAACCTGCTCGCCAACGCCCTGCGCAGCCCGGTGCCCGAGCCCTGGGTGGACCGCAGGGGCCGGCTCGCCGGCAACGCCATGGCGCTGCTGGACACGTTGAAGGGGAGCGCCGTGCCCGAACGGGTGCTGCACCTGCCCTGAACCCCGCCGCCGGCGCGTCCGCGCCGCGCCCCGTAGACTCGCGGCCCATGCGAGTCCTGGGCATCGAATCCTCCTGCGACGAGACCGGCGTGGCGCTGGTCGAGGCGCGCGGCGCGGGCGTGCCGCGTCTGCTGGCGCACGCGCTGCACAGCCAGATCGACATGCACCAGGCCTACGGCGGCGTGGTGCCGGAGTTGGCCAGCCGCGACCACATCCGGCGCGTGCTTCCGCTCACGCAAGCGGTGCTGGCCGAGGCGGGCGTCGAACGCGACGCCATCGACGTGGTGGCCTACACGCGCGGCCCCGGCCTGGCCGGCGCGCTGCTGGTGGGCGCCGGCGTGGCCTGCGCGCTGGGCGCGGCGCTGGGGCGGCCGGTGCTGGGCGTGCACCACCTCGAAGGGCACCTGCTCTCGCCCTTCCTCGGCGCCGATCCGCCGGAATTCCCCTTCGTCGCGCTGCTGGTCTCGGGCGGCCATACGCAGTTGATGCGCGTCGAGGGCGTGGGGCGCTACGAGATCCTCGGCGAGACCATCGACGACGCGGCCGGCGAGGCCTTCGACAAGAGCGCCAAGCTCATGGGGCTGCCGTACCCCGGCGGGCCGTGGCTGTCGAAGCTGGCCGAGAGCGGCGACCCGGAGGCCTTCCGCCTGCCGCGCCCGCTGCTGCACAGCGGCGACCTGGACTTCTCCTTCGCCGGCCTGAAGACCGCCGTGCTGACGCAGGCGAAGAAGCTGGGCGATGCGCTGGCATCGCGCAAGGCCGACCTCGCCGCCGCCACGCAGGCCGCCATCGTCGAGGTGCTGCTGCGCAAGTCGCTCGCCGCGCTGGACCAGACCGGCATGAAGCGCCTGGTGGTCGCCGGCGGCGTCGGCGCCAACCGGCTGCTGCGCACGCAGCTCGACGCTGCCTGCCAGCGCCGCGGCGTGCGCGTGCACTATCCGGAGCTGGCCCTGTGCACCGACAACGGCGCCATGATCGCCATGGCTGCCGCGATGCGCCTGGAGGCCGGGCTGGAAGCGCCGACCACGCGCTATGCCTTCGACGTCAGGCCGCGATGGCCCTTGGACGCGCTGCTGCCGGTGTCCTGAACGCCGGCGCGGACGGCGACCGCGAGGGCAGCGGCAGCACGTCCAGCATGCGCCGCCACAGGCGCGACCACTGCGGCCAGTCGTGGCCGCCCTCGGTGGTGAAGACGCGGTCCTCGGGCAGCACCTCGGCCAGCAGCGCATGGTTGGCGGCGAAGCGGTCCGCCAGGCCGAAGCCCAGGTACAGCGGCGGCAGCTCCTTGGTCGGCATCTCGTCGGCGTACTGCTGCAGCCACGGCCACAGGCGGCGGTCCACCTCCTCGTCGGGCAGCGGGCCGTCGGGCGCCTTCCAGGCGCGCAGGCCGCCGGCCTTGCGGATCTCGGCCGCCAGCGGACGCCGGCCCAGGTAGGGCGCCAGCGCCACGATGCCCTGCACCGAGCCCGGCTGCGCCAACTGGTGGATCAGCGCGCCGAAGCCGCCGATGGAAATGCCCACCAGCCAGATCGAGCGGTAGCCCAGCGCGCGCGCCGGGTCGAGCACGTCCTGCTGCAGGTGCGTGGTGAAGGTCTGGTCGTAGTAGTAGGAGACGTTGGCGTCCACCAGCATCACGTCGGCCGCGACATCGCGCTCCGTCATGGCGCTGATGAAGCCCTCGCGCTCGAACTCGTCCGGCGCGAGGAAGGCGCCCGGCAGAAAGACCAGCAGCACATCGGAGCGCGTTCCGTCGCTCCGGGTGGTTTTCAGGTGTGTTTCCATGTGTTTCCCGACTAGGACGATTGCTTTTGCTCGGGGCGCCCGGAAACACCGCTTCCGAACACCGTACGTGCTTCTCTGGAGCGTTAACCGCATCCAAAGGCGTAAATATTTCACACGGATTTTGTGTTCAGGAAACAGAAGTGCAGGAAACAGCGTGTTACGGAATCTGAAGAAAAAAGTAGTCCCGCCAAGGCCTTGCAGCCCGGGCGGGACGAGGAGGGAGAGGCCGGCCACATGCCGGCGCGAGATTTACTGGACGGAAACCGTCACGGCCTTGCTGGCCGGCGCCAGCTTGCCCAGGCGCAGGGTCAGCACGCCGTTTTCCAGGCGGGCTTCGGTGGCCGAGGCATCGATGTCCTGCGGCAGCTCGTAGGCGGCCTTGAACTGGCGTGCGGCCTCGGCGCGCGTCTCGATGCGCACCACGGCGCCTTCCACCGACACGTTCAGGTCCTCGCGGCCGATGCCGGGCAGGTCGAGCCGCAGCGTCCAGTGGGTGTCGTCCTGCTGGACGTCCAGGGAACGGTGATAGCCGGCGAAGGCATCGTTGACGAAGCGCTCGAAGCCGCGGTCGAAAGTGCGCGGAGCGGACACGAAGGAACGGCTGCGAAGAGCGGGGGCGAAGAACATGGTGCGGATCTCCTTGTGAGGGGCGGGACAGGATCGGTGCGTCCCTTACACTGCGCGGCCCTTCATCCAGCGAGCGCCGCATGGCACCCATCTGGGCGCGCGGCGCAGCCTTTCAAGGCAATGAATCTCCGCTTTATTTCGCGCCGTTCCCTCTTGAAAAACGGCGCCGCGGCGCTAGGCGCGTCGACGCTCGCCCTGGGCTCGCGCGCGCAGTCCCGATCGAGCGGTCAGCCCATCCGCATCGCCCTGGTCGAGAGCCTGAGCGGCCCCTTCGCCAACACCGGCGAGGCCGTCCACCGCAACCTGTTGTGGGCGGTGGAGCGCGTCAACCAGCGCGGCGGCGTGCGGCTGGCCGGCGGCGCCCGGCCGCTGCTGCTCACCCGCTACGACAGCAAGGGCCAGAACGAGGAGGCGCTGTCGGCGCTGCGCTCGGCCATCGACGACGGCGCGCTAGCGGTGCTGCAGGGCAACTCCTCGGCCACCGCGGCGGCGCTGCTCGACGGCGTGGACAAGCACAACGAGCGCGATGCGCGCCGCCAGGTGCTGTTCCTCAACTACTCGGCGGTGGACCCGGTGCTCACCAACGAGCGCTGCAGCTTCTGGCACTTCCGCTTCGACGCGCATGCCGACATGCGCGTGGCGGCGCTGATGGACGTGCTCAAGGACGACCGCGGCGTGCAGCGCGCCTACCTGATCGGGCAGGACTACAGCTTCGGCCAGGCCGTGCTGCGCGAAAGCCGCAAGGAGATCGCCCGCCTGCGGCTCGACGTGCAGATCGTCGGCGAGGAACTGCACCCGCTCGGCCGGGTGAAGGACTTCGCGCCCTACGCGGTGAAGATCAAGGCCAGCGGCGCGCAGGCGGTGGTCACCGGCAACTGGGGCAACGACCTGACGCTGCTGGTCAAGGCCGCGCGCGAAGTCGGCTTCGACGGCAAGTTCTACACCTTCTACGGCAACGCGCTGGGCGCGCCCGCCGCGCTGGGCGACGCCGGCGTCGGCAAGGTGATCGCGGTGGCCGACTGGCTGCCCAACGTGCAGACACCCGAGTCGGCGGCCTTCTATCGCGCCTTCCGCCAGCGCTTCCCCAGCCCGGCGGAAGACTACGTGCACATGCGCATGCAGTTGATGATCGAGGCGCTGGCCCAGTCGCTGGAGCGCGCCGGCGCGGCCGAGGCGCGGCCGGTGGCCGCCGCGATGGAGCATGCGCGCGTGAGCCTGGCCGGCCGCAGCGGCTGGATGCGCGCGGACGACCACCAGTTCCAGCAGCCGCTGGTGGTCGGCATGATGGAGCGCCAGGGCGCGCCCGGCGTGGCCTTCGACGTCGAGGGCTCGGGCTACGGCTTCCGCGTCGTCAAGGAGATCGCGGCGGAACAGGCGCAGATGCCCACCACCTGCCGCATGGTGCGGCCGGGCTGACGATTCACCACATCCTTCCTCTTCCACCCATGCGCCACGCCGTCGAACAGCTCGAAGCCTCCCGGATCCGCGAAGTCGCCAACGCCGGCTTCGGCCGCGATGACGTGCTGGCCTTCTGGTTCGGCGAGAGCGACGAGGTCACGCCCGAGCCGATCCGCCGCGCCGCGGTCGAGTCGATCGAGCGCGGCGAGACCTTCTATGCCCACAACCTGGGCCTGCCCGAGCTGCGCGAGGCCATCGCGGACTACCTTTCGGGGCTGCACCCGCAGATCGGCGCCGAGCGCATCGCGGTCACCTCCGGCGGCGTCAGCGCGCTGATGCTGGCCGTGCAACTGCTGGTGGATGCGGGCGACGAGGTGGTGGCCGTCACGCCGGTGTGGCCCAACCTCACGGCGCAGCCGGCCATCCTGGGCGCCGCGGTGCGCACCGTGCCGCTGCGGGCGGAGCAGGGCGCCTGGTCGCTCGACATGGACGCGCTGCGCGCCGCGGTGACGCAGCGCACGCGCCTGCTGATCCTCAACGCGCCCAACAACCCGACCGGCTGGACGCTCGCGCGCGAGGAACAGCAGGCCATCCTCGACCACTGCCGCGCCACCGGCACCTGGATCCTGGCCGACGAGGTGTACGAGCGCCTGTACTTCGAGCCGACGCCCAAGGCCTGCGCGCCGAGCTTCCTCGACATCGCCACACCGCAGGACCGGCTGGTGGTCGCGCACAGCTTCTCCAAGAGCTTCCTGATGACCGGCTGGCGGCTGGGCTGGCTGGTGCTGCCGCCGCACTGCGTCGATGCGATGGGCAAGCTGATCGAGTTCAACACCTCCTGCACCAGCGTGTTCACCCAGCGCGCCGGGCTGGCAGCCCTGGCGCACGCGTCCGAGATCACGCCCCGGGTCGTCGCCCACCTGAAGGCCTGCCGCGACACCCTGCTGCCCCTGCTAGCCGAGGTGCCCGGCGTGCGCGTGCAGCCGCCGCGCGGCGGCATGTACGCCTTCTTCCAGCTGGACGGTTTCCCTGATTCGCTCGACGTCGCCAAGCGCCTGGTGACCGAGGCCGGCCTGGGCCTGGCGCCCGGCAACGCCTTCGCGCCGGAGGCGCAGGGCTGGCTGCGCTGGTGCTTCGCCTCGAAGGAGCCCGGGCGGCTGGCGGAAGGCGTGCGGCGGCTGCGCCACTGGCTGGACGGGCAACCCGGCATATAATCCCCGGGTTCTGCTTTTCGCAGACACGCACGGCGCGTTCAGTTCCAGCGCGCGCCGCAAGTCAAACATCTTTGGAACGGGAAATTTCACATGATTGCATCCGACAAGAAGGCGGAAATCGTCAAGGACAACGCCCGCGCGGCCAACGACACCGGCAGCCCGGAAGTGCAGGTCGCCATCCTGACTGCCCGCATCAACGAACTCACCCCGCACTTCAAGACGCACGCCAAGGACCACCACGGCCGCCGCGGCCTGCTGCGCATGGTGAGCCGCCGCCGCAAGCTGCTGGACTACCTGAAGGCCAAGGACGCCGACCGCTACACGGCGCTGATCGCCAAGCTGGGCCTGCGCAAGTAAGCCGAATTCCATTGCAAGAACGCCTGAGTTAGCCCGCTAGCTCAGGCGTTTTTCACTTCGGAGCCCGCGAGACGGATCGAAGCTGTGTCATTCCAAGGGCGCCCGTGACGGGCTCCGCTGGAATGGCATCGTGTTCCGGATTGCGCTCCAACGCCCGCGGGCCCTGCGCGGCCTGCTATTCATCAAGGAGCAAAAACATGAGCCTCTTCAACAAAGTCACCAAGACCTTCCAGTGGGGCGGCAGGACCGTCGTCATGGAAACCGGCGAGATCGCCCGCCAGGCCACCGGCGCCGTGCTGGTGGACATCGAGGGCACCGTGGTGCTGGCCACCGTGGTCGCGTCCAAGACCGCCAAGCCCGGCCAGGACTTCTTCCCGCTGACGGTCGACTACATCGAGAAGACCTACGCCGCCGGCAAGATCCCCGGCAGCTTCTTCAAGCGCGAGGCCAAGCCGAGCGAGCTGGAGACGCTGACCGCGCGCCTGATCGACCGCCCGATCCGCCCGCTGTTCCCCGAGGGCTTCCTCAACGAGGTGCACGTGGTCATCCACACCGTCTCGCTGAACCCGGAGGTCGACGCCGACATCGCCGCCATGATCGCCGTCAGCGCCGCGCTGTCGGTCTCGGGCATCCCGTTCAACGGCCCCATCGGCGCCGCCCGCGTGGGCTACATCAACGGCGAGTACGTGCTGAACCCGGCCCGCTCCGCCCGCGCCGACTCGCAGCTGGACCTGGTCGTCGCCGGCACCGAGGCCGCCGTGCTGATGGTCGAGTCCGAGGCGCTGCAGCTGCCCGAGGAAGTGATGCTCGGCGCCGTGGTCTTCGGCCACGAGCAGGGCCGGATCGCCATCGAGGCCATCCATGAACTGACCCGCGACGCCGGCAAGCCGCTGTGGCTCGAGAACGGCACCTGGGCCCCGGCGGCCAAGGACGAGGACTTCATCGCCAAGGTGAACGCCGCCGCCGAGCCCAAGCTGCGCGCCGCCTACCAGATCCGCAGCAAGCAGGCCCGCACCCAGGCCCTGCGCGAGGCCGGCACCGCCGTGGCGCAGGAACTGACGGCCCAGGGCGTCGAGTTCGACCAGGCCAAGCTGGGCGACCTGCTGTTCGAGGCCGAGGCCCGCATCGTGCGCAGCCAGATCCTCGAGGGCGAGCCGCGCATCGACGGCCGCGACACCCGCACCGTGCGCCCGATCGAGATCCGCACCTCGGTGCTGCCGCGCACCCACGGCTCGGCGCTGTTCACCCGCGGCGAGACGCAGGCGCTGGTCGTCACCACCCTGGGCACCGAGCGCGACGCGCAGCGCATCGACGCGCTGGCGGGCGAGTTCGAGGACCGCTTCCTGTTCCACTACAACATGCCTCCCTTCGCCACCGGCGAAGTGGGCCGCATGGGCTCCACCAAGCGCCGCGAGGTCGGCCACGGCCGCCTGGCCAAGCGCGCCCTGGTGGCCTGCCTGCCGAGCAAGGACGAGTTCCCCTACACCATCCGCGTGGTCAGCGAGATCACCGAGTCCAACGGCTCCTCGTCGATGGCTTCGGTGTGCGGCGGCTGCCTGTCACTGATGGACGCCGGCGTGCCGATGAAGGCGCACGTGGCCGGCATCGCCATGGGCCTGATCAAGGACGGCAACAAGTTCGCCGTGCTGACCGACATCCTGGGTGACGAGGACCACCTGGGCGACATGGACTTCAAGGTGGCCGGCACCACCAACGGCATCACCGCCCTGCAGATGGACATCAAGATCCAGGGCATCACCAAGGAGATCATGCAGGTCGCCCTGGCGCAGGCCAAGGAGGCGCGCATGCACATCCTGGGCAAGATGCAGGAGGCGATGGGCGAGGCGAAGACCGAGATCTCCAGCTTCGCGCCCAAGCTCTTCACCATGAAGATCAACCCCGAGAAGATCCGCGACGTGATCGGCAAGGGCGGCGCCACCATCCGCGCGCTGACCGAGGAGACCGGCACGCAGATCAACATCGAGGAAGACGGCACCATCACCATCGCCTCGAACGACAGCGCCAAGGCCGACGAAGCCAAGCGCCGCATCGAGGAGATCACCGCCGAGGTGGAGGTGGGCAAGGTCTACGAAGGCCCGGTCACCAAGATCCTGGACTTCGGCGCGCTGATCAACCTGCTGCCCGGCAAAGACGGCCTGCTGCACATCAGCCAGATCGCCCACGAGCGCGTCGAGAAGGTCGCCGACTACCTGTCGGAAGGCCAGATCGTGAAGGTCAAGGTGCTCGAGACCGACGACAAGGGTCGCGTGAAGCTGTCGATGAAGGCGCTGGCCGAGCGCCCGGCCGGCATGCCCGAGTACGGCGACCGCCCGCCGCGCGAGGACCGCGAAGGCCGCGGCGAGCGCCGCGAACGGGGCGAGCGCGGCGACCGCGGCGACCGTGGCGATCGCCCGCCGCGCGAGGAGCGCCAGCCGCGCGCGGTGGAGCCGCAGCCGGCGGATGCCGAGGCGCAGCAGCAACAGCAGCAGGCTGGCGAGGCCGGCGGCGAGCAGCAGGCTTGAACCCGGCCGGCCCTGCGTCCCGGCGGGACGCAGGCGGCCATCCATCAGGCGGAAAAGACCATGAAAGCCATTGAAATCGCTTCCTATGGTGCGCCGGAGGTGCTTCGCCTGGCCGAGCGTCCCGATCCGGCGCCCGGCGCGGGCG
Source organism: Xenophilus sp. (assembly GCF_044462705.1). Taxonomy (NCBI): domain Bacteria; kingdom Pseudomonadati; phylum Pseudomonadota; class Betaproteobacteria; order Burkholderiales; family Comamonadaceae; genus Xenophilus; species Xenophilus sp. Next base: position 31,187 of record NZ_JBIQNC010000010.1, on the reverse strand, counting down.
AACTGCTCATCCGCGTGGGCGCCAGCGGCGTCAACCGGCCCGACGTGCTACAGCGCACCGGCAACTACCCGGTGCCGCCCGGCGCCTCCGACCTGCCGGGCCTGGAGGTGGCGGGCGAGATCGTCGCGGGCGATGCCGCCGCGATGGCCGAGGCCGGCCTGCGCGTGGGCGACCGCGTCTGCGCGCTGGTGGCCGGCGGCGGCTACGCCGAGCTGTGCGTGGCGCCGGTGGCGCAATGCCTGCCGGTGCCGCAGGGCCTGAGCGACGTCGAGGCGGCCTCGCTGCCCGAGACCTTCTTCACCGTCTGGAGCAACGTCTTCGACCGCGGCCGCCTGCAGCGCGGCGAGGTCCTGCTCGTGCAGGGCGGCACCAGCGGCATCGGCGTCACCGCCATCCAGCTGGGCAAGGCCTTCGGCGCGACCGTGATCGCCACCGCCGGCAGCGACGAGAAGTGCGCCGCCTGCCTGAAGCTGGGCGCCGACCACGCGGTCAACTACCGCACGGCCGACTTCGCTGAAGAGGCCAGGCGCCTCACCGACGGGCGCGGCGTGGACGTGATCCTGGACATGGTGGCCGGCGACTACGCCAAGCGCGAGGTCGAGTGCCTGGCCGAGGACGGCCGGCTGGTCATCATCGCGGTGCAGGGCGGCACGCGCGCCGAGTTCAACGCGGGCCTGGTGCTGCGCCGGCGCCTGACGATCACCGGCTCGACGCTGCGTCCGCGCCCCATCGCCTTCAAGGGCGGCATCGCCCGCTCGCTGCGCGAGCACGTGTGGCCGCTGCTGGCGGCCGGCACGGTGCGGCCGGTGATCCATTCGACGCTGCCGGCCGCGCAGGCGGCCGACGCGCACCGGCTCATGGAATCCAACCAGCACATCGGCAAGATCGTGCTGACCTGGTGACGACGGACAGACCCGAGATGACCTCTCCCAAGAAGAAACTCATTGCCGGCAACTGGAAGATGAACGGCAGCCTCGCGGCGAACGAGGCGCTGGTGCAGGCGCTGTGCGCCGGCGTGGGCCAGCCCGGCTGCGACGTGGCCGTGTGCGTGCCGTCGCCCTACCTGGCACAGGTGCAGTCGCTGGTGGCCGGCTCGCCGATCGCGCTCGGCGCGCAGGACGTTTCGGCGCATGCGCAGGGCGCCTACACCGGCGAGCAGTCGGCGGCGATGCTGAAGGATTTCGGCGTGCGCTACGCGATCGTCGGCCATTCCGAGCGGCGCCAGTACCACGGCGAGTCCGACGACGCCGTCGCGGCCAAGGCCGGCGCGGCGCTGGGCGCCGGCATCACGCCCATCGTGTGCGTGGGCGAGACGCTGGCCGAGCGCGAGGCCGGCCACACCGAGGAGGTGGTGCGCCGCCAGCTCGCAGCCGTCATCCACGCCAACGGCCACTGCATCACTGAGATCGTGGTCGCCTACGAACCGGTGTGGGCCATCGGCACCGGCAAGACCGCCACCCCCGAGGAAGCCCAGGCGGTGCACGCCGTGCTGCGCGCGCAGCTGCACCACGCGGCGGGCGACGGCGCGGCGCGCATCCGCATCCTGTACGGCGGCAGCATGAACGCGGCCAATGCCGCCAGCCTGCTCGCCCAGCCCGACGTGGACGGCGGCCTGATCGGCGGCGCCTCGCTGAAGGCGCCGGATTTCCTGCAGATCATCGCGGCGGCGGCCTGAAGGCGCGCCCCCGCTCTAGGAGTTGAACGAATGAACGTCATGCTGAACATTCTGGTGGCCGTCCAGATGCTGTCCGCGATCGCGATGGTCGGCCTCATCCTCATCCAGCACGGCAAGGGCGCGGACATGGGCGCCGCCTTCGGCAGCGGCAGCGCCGGCAGCCTGTTCGGCGCCAGCGGCAGCGCGAACTTCCTCTCGCGCACCACCGCGGCGCTGGCCGTCGTGTTCTTCGTGTGCACGCTGCTGCTGGCCTACCTCAGCCACGGCCGCCCGACCGGCGGCGACAGCCTGCTGGAGCGCGCGCCGGTCACGGCGCCTGCGCCGGCCTCGCAGATCCCCTCGGGCACGCCCGCCACGCCGGCGCCCGAGGCCCCGGCGTCGAACCCGGCGCAGATCCCGAGCAAGTGAAGCGTCGCCGGCGTGCATGCTGGCGCACTCCACACCCTGATTCACATCGGATTTCAGGGTAAACTACAAGGCTGCCTGGAAAGCCAACAACTTCTTCACGAGAAGTTCCTCATGCCATCCAGGCAGCGCGTAATTAGCCGTCGTGGTGGAATTGGTAGACACGCTATCTTGAGGGGGTAGTGGCGAAAGCTGTGCGAGTTCGAGTCTCGCCGACGGCACCAATCTGCAGCCGAGGGAGGCCCGCCTGGCGCCCTGCCGCGGCTGCAAGCGGTCAAAGCTCCCGATGAACCTCGATTCCTACCTGCCCGTCCTGCTGTTCATCCTGGTCGGTATCGCGATAGGGATCCTGCCCCAGGTCCTGGGCTTCATCCTGGGTCCCAACCGGCCCGACGCGGCCAAGAACTCCCCCTACGAGTGCGGTTTCGAGGCCTTCGAGAACGCCCGCATGCAGTTCGATGTCCGCTACTACCTGGTGGCCATCCTCTTCATCCTCTTCGACCTGGAAATCGCCTTCCTCTTCCCGTGGGCCGTGGCCTTCAAGGACGTGGGGCCGCTGGGTTTCTGGGCCGCCGTGGTGTTCCTGGCCATCCTGGTGGTCGGCTTCGCCTACGAGTGGAAGAAGGGCGCCCTGGACTGGGAATGACGTTGCTCGGGCTCAAACCGACAGGAAGGTGTGGCCATGGCCATTGAAGGTGTGTTCAAGGAAGGCTTCATCACCACGTCCTACGACGCGGTGGTGAACTGGGCGAAGACGGGCTCGCTGTGGCCCATGACCTTCGGCCTCGCCTGCTGCGCGGTCGAGATGATGCACGCCGCCGCGGCGCGCTACGACATCGGCCGCTTCGGCGCCGAGGTGTTCCGCGCCAGCCCGCGCCAGTCCGATCTGATGATCGTGGCCGGCACGCTGTGCAACAAGATGGCGCCGGCGCTGCGCAAGGTCTACGACCAGATGGCCGAGCCGCGCTGGGTGCTCTCGATGGGCTCCTGCGCCAACGGCGGCGGCTACTACCACTACAGCTACTCCGTCGTGCGCGGCTGCGACCGCATCGTGCCGGTGGACGTGTACGTGCCCGGCTGCCCGCCCACGGCCGAGGCGCTGATCTACGGGATCATCCAGCTGCAGCAGAAGGTGCGCCGCACCCACAGCATCGCGCGGGCCTGAGCGGACGCGTCGGAAGAACATCCATGACATCGTTTGTCGTCGAACCGCAAGCCATCCAGGATGCCGTCGTGGCGGCCCTGGGCGACAAGATCAAGTCCATCGACATCGCGCTGGGCGAGGTGACCGTGGTGCTGCACCATGCCCACTACCTCGAGGCCATGCGCATCCTGCGCGACGAGCCCACCTGCAGGTTCGAGCAGCTGATCGACCTGTGCGGCATGGACTACCACAGCTGGCGCGACGAGGTGTGGGAAGGCCCGCGCTTCGCGGCCGTCTCGCACCTGCTGTCGGTGAGCCTCAACCAGCGCCTGCGCGTGCGCGTGTTCTGCCCCGACGACGACCTGCCGGTGCTGCCTTCGGTCAACGACCTGTGGGCCGCGGCCAACTGGTTCGAGCGCGAGGCCTTCGACCTGTACGGCATCGTGTTCGAGGGGCACCCCGACCTGCGCCGCATCCTGACCGACTACGGCTTCATCGGCCATCCGTTCCGCAAGGACTTCCCGCTCTCGGGCCACGTCGAGATGCGCTACGACGAGACGCTGCAGCGGGTGATCTACCAGCCGGTGACCATCGAGCCGCGCGAGGTCACGCCGCGCGTGATCCGCGAGGACAACTACGGAGGCCTGCACTGAGGCGCGCCGCGCGACCTTCGTGACCGAACATGGCTGAAATCAAGAACTACACGCTCAACTTCGGGCCCCAGCACCCGGCCGCGCACGGCGTGCTGCGCCTGGTGCTCGAACTCGACGGCGAGGTCGTGCAGCGCGCCGACCCGCACATCGGCCTGCTGCACCGCGCCACCGAGAAGCTGGCCGAGCACAAGACCTTCATCCAGTCGCTGCCGTACATGGACCGCCTCGACTACGTGTCGATGATGTGCAACGAGCATGCGTACTGCCTGGCCATCGAGAAGCTGCTGGGCCTGGAAGTGCCGATCCGCGCGCAGTACATCCGCGTCATGTTCGCGGAGATCACGCGGCTGCTGAACCACCTGATGTGGCTCGGCTCGCACGGCAACGACTGCGGCAGCTCGACCATCCTGATCTACGCCTTCCGCGAGCGCGAGGACCTGTTCGACGCCTACGAGGCCGTCTCGGGCGCGCGCATGCACGCGGCCTACTTCCGTCCGGGCGGCGTCTACCGCGACCTGCCGGACAGCATGCCGCAGTACAAGCACAGCAAGATCAAGAACGCCAAGGCGCTCGCTCGCATGAACGAGAACCGCCAGGGCTCGCTGCTGGACTTCCTGGAGGACTTCACCAAGCGCTTCGAGGTCTACCTGGGCGAGTACCACACGCTGCTGACCGACAACCGCATCTGGAAGCAGCGCACCGTGGGCATCGGCGTGATGACGCCCGAGCGCGCGCTCAACCTGGGCCTCACCGGTCCCATGCTGCGCGGCTCCGGCATCGCCTGGGACCTGCGCAAGAAGCAGCCCTACGACGTCTACGACCAGGTCGAATTCGACATCCCGGTGGGCAAGACGGGCGACTGCTACGACCGCTACCTGGTGCGCATGGAGGAGATGGCGCAGTCCAACCGCATCATCCAGCAGTGCGTGAAGTGGCTCAAGGCCAACCCCGGCCCGGTGATCACCGACAACCACAAGGTGGCGGCCCCGAAGCGCGAGGCCATGAAGGCCAACATGGAAGAGCTGATCCACCACTTCAAGCTCTTCACCGAGGGCTTCCGCGTGCCCGAGGGCGAGGCGTATGCCGCCGTCGAGCACCCGAAGGGCGAGTTCGGCATCTACCTGGTGAGCGACGGCGCCAACAAGCCCTACCGCCTGAAGATCCGTCCGCCGGGCTTCGTGCACCTGGCCGCGCTCGACGAGATGGCGCGCGGCCACATGCTGGCCGACACCGTCGCCATCATCGGCACGCTGGACATCGTTTTCGGAGAGATCGACCGATGAGCGACTCCCTCAACAACCCGCCGGTGGCGCCAGCCGTGCTGCCGCAGGAGGTGCTCGACCGCTTCGCGCGCGAGACCGCCAAGTACCCCGACAACGACGCCGGCCGCCAGTCGGCCGTGATGGCCTGCCTGGCCATCGTGCAGCAGGTCCATGGCTGGATCAGCGACGAGAACGAGGCCGCCGTGGCGGCCTACCTGGGCATGCCGCACATCGCCGTGCGCGAGGTGACCACCTTCTACAACATGTACAACCAGCAGCCGGTGGGCCGCTACAAGCTCAACGTCTGCACCAACCTGCCGTGCCAGTTGCGCGACGGCGTGCGCGCCCTGGTGCACCTCGAGAAGAAGCTCGGCATCAAGATGGGCGAGACCACGCCCGACGGGCTGTTCACGCTGCAGCAGAGCGAGTGCCTGGGCGCCTGCGCCGATTCGCCGGTGATGCTGGTCAACGACCGCACCATGTGCAGCTTCATGAGCGACGAGAAGCTGGACCAGCTGGTGGACGGCCTGCGCGCCGCCGGCGCGGAAGGGGAGAAGCGCTGATGACTCCCGAGCAAGTCCTCTCGCAGTTCGCCGCCACCGGCGTGCAGACCTGCTTCCACGGCCGCCACGTCACGCCGCAGATCTATGCCGGGCTGGACGGCACCAACTGGTCGATCAAGGACTACGAGGCGCGCGGCGGCTACCAGGCGCTGCGCAAGATCCTCTCCGAAGGGCTGACGCCCGACCAGGTGATCGCCGAGGTCAAGGCCTCCGGCCTGCGCGGCCGCGGCGGCGCAGGCTTCCCCACCGGGCTGAAGTGGAGCTTCATGCCGCGCCAGTTCCCGGGCCAGAAGTACCTGGTGTGCAACTCCGACGAGGGCGAGCCGGGCACCTGCAAGGACCGCGACATCCTCATGTACAACCCGCACATCGTCATCGAAGGCATGGCGATCGCGGCGTACGCCATGGGCATCAGCGTCGGCTACAACTACATCCACGGCGAGATCTTCGAGGTGTACGAGCGCTTCGAGGCGGCCCTGGAGGAGGCGAGGGCAGCCGGCTACCTGGGCGACAACATCCTGGGCAGCAGCCACAGCTTCCAGCTGCACGCGCACCACGGTTTCGGCGCCTACATCTGCGGCGAGGAAACCGCGCTGCTCGAGTCGCTGGAAGGCAAGAAGGGCCAGCCGCGCTTCAAGCCGCCGTTCCCGGCCAGCTTCGGCCTGTACGGCAAGCCCACCACCATCAACAACACCGAGACCTTCGCGGCGGTGCCCTGGATCATCCGCAACGGCGGCCAGGCCTACCTGGAGTGCGGCAAGCCGAACAACGGCGGCACCAAGATCTTCTCGGTCAGCGGCGACGTGGAGCAGCCGGGCAACTACGAGATCCCGCTGGGCACGCCTTTCTCCAAGCTGCTGGAGCTGGCGGGCGGCGTGCGCAAGGGGCGCCAGCTCAAGGCGGTGATCCCGGGCGGCTCGTCCGCGCCGGTGCTGCCGGCGGCCATCATGATGGAGTGCACGATGGACTACGACGCCATCGCCAAGGCCGGCTCGATGCTGGGCTCGGGCGCCGTCATCGTGATGGACGACTCGCGCAGCATGGTCGAGTCGCTCAAGCGGCTGTCGTACTTCTACATGCACGAGTCCTGCGGCCAGTGCACCCCCTGCCGCGAGGGCACGGGCTGGCTGTGGCGCCTGGTGGACCGCATCCACGCGGGCCAGGGCCGGCCCAGCGACATGGAGCTGCTGGATTCGGTGGCCAACAACATCATGGGGCGCACCATCTGCGCGCTGGGCGACGCGGCGGCCATGCCGGTGCGCGCCATGATCAAGCACTTCCGCCACGAGTTCGAGGCGCTGATCCCGGCGCAAAGCGCCACCGGCGCGGCGGCCAAGGCCTGATCGGGACGAGACATGGTTGAAATCGAGATCGACGGCAAGAAGGTCGAAGTCACCGAAGGCAGCATGGTCATGCATGCGGCCGACAAGGCGGGCACCTACATCCCGCACTTCTGCTATCACAAGAAGCTCTCCATCGCCGCCAACTGCCGCATGTGCCTGGTGGACGTGGAGAAGGCGCCCAAGCCGATGCCGGCCTGCGCCACGCCCGTCACGCAGGGCATGATCGTGCGCACCCATTCCGACAAGGCCGTCAAGGCGCAGAAGTCGGTGATGGAGTTCCTGCTGATCAACCACCCGCTGGACTGCCCCATCTGCGACCAGGGCGGCGAGTGCCAGTTGCAGGACCTGGCCGTCGGCTACGGCGCCTCCGCCTCGCGCTACGAGGAGGAGAAGCGCGTCGTCTTCCACAAGGACGTCGGGCCGCTGATCTCCATGGAGGAGATGAGCCGCTGCATCCACTGCACCCGCTGCGTGCGCTTCGGCCAGGAAGTGGCCGGCATCATGGAGCTGGGCATGGTCAACCGGGGCGAGCACTCCGAGATCACCACCGTGGTGGGCGACACCGTCGACTCCGAGCTGTCGGGCAACATGATCGACATCTGCCCGGTCGGCGCGCTCACGAGCAAGCCCTTCCGCTACAGCGCCCGCACCTGGGAGCTGTCGCGCCGCAAGTCGGTCAGCCCGCACGATTCCACCGGCGCCAACCTGATCGTCCAGGTCAAGAGCAACCAGGTGATGCGCGTCGTTCCGCTGGAGAACGAGGACGTCAACGAGTGCTGGATCGCCGACCGCGACCGCTTCTCGTACGAGGCGCTGAACGGCGACGAGCGCCTGACGCAGCCGATGATCAAGCAGGGTGGCCAGTGGCAGGCCGTGGACTGGCAGACCGCGCTGGAGTACGTGGCCAGCGGCTTCAAGCAGATCCAGGCCGAGCACGGCGCCTCGTCCATCGGGGCGCTGGTCAGCCCGCACAGCACGCTGGAGGAACTGGCCCTGGCCGGCGCTCTGGTGCGCGGCCTGGGCAGCGAGAACATCGACCACCGGCTGCGCCGCGCCGAGTTCGGCGCCGCCCCGGGCGTGCGCTGGCTGGGCACCTCCATCGCCTCGCTGTCGGACCTGCAGCGCGTGCTGGTGATCGGCTCCAACCTGCGCAAGGACCACCCCCTGTTCGCGCAGCGCATCCGCCAGTCGGTGCGCAAGGGCGCGCAGGTGAGCGCCGTCGTGTCCGGCCGCGAGCTGCACTCGCCCGAAGCCTGGGCCATGCCGTTGGCGCACGTGCGCACGGCCGGCTTCGAGGCCTGGGAAGACGAATTGGCCGTGCTGGCTTCGGCCATCGCCGCGGAGAAAGGCATCGCGGCGCCGCAGGCCCGTGAAGCCACCGACGGCGCCCGCGCCATGGCGAAGTCGCTGCTGGGCGGCGAACGCAAGGCCGTGCTGCTGGGCAACGCCTCCGCACACCATGCCCGCGCACCGCAACTGCTGGCCTGGGCGCAGTGGATCGGCGAGCAGACCGGCGCCAGCGTCGGCTACCTCACCGAGGCCGCCAACACCGTGGGCGCGCAGTGGGTCGGCGCCGAGCCGCGCGAGGGCGGCCTGAACGCCGGCCAGATGCTCGCCGGCGGCCTGCAGGCCGTGCTGCTGCTGGGCACCGAGCCGGTGTTCGATTCCGCCGCCGGCCGCGCTGCCGCCGATGCGCTGGGCAAGGCCCAGATGGTCGTCTCGCTCAACGCCTTCAAGGCGAACCTGGAGTTCAGCGACGTGCTGCTGCCCATCGCGCCGTTCAGCGAGACGCCCGGCACCTTCGTCAACGCCGAGGGCCGCATCCAGAGCTTCCATGCCGTCGTGCGCCCGCGCGGCGAGGCGCGCCCCGCCTGGAAGGTGCTGCGCGTGCTCGGCAACATGCTGGGCCTGGGCGGCTTCGACGACGAGACGGCACAGGACGTGCTGGCCCGGGTGCGCGGCGCGCTGCCCGCCGACGCCACCCACCTGCCGGCCGAGCGCCTGAGCAACGCGGTGGAAGGCGTGGACCTGTCGGCTCCCCCGCCGGCGGTTGCTGCCGGCACGGCGGCGCCCGCGGTGGCCTCGATCTACCAACTCGACGGCCTGGTGCGCCGGGCGCCGTCGCTGCAACTGACGGCCGACGCCCGCCAGGCGCGCGATGCCGTGGCCGAGGAGGTGCCGGCATGATCGACGCGCTGTACAACGCCGGCCTCGGGCTGAGCGACGCCGCCTGGTGGACCGGCGCCGGCTGGCCGGTGGTCTGGTCGATCATCAAGATCGTGGCGGTGCTGCTGCCCCTGCTGGGCGCGGTGGCCTACCTGACGCTGTGGGAGCGCAAGTTCCTCGGCTGGATCCAGGTGCGCCACGGCCCCAACCGGGTCGGCCCCTTCGGCCTGCTGCAGCCCATCGCCGATGCGCTGAAGCTGCTGACCAAGGAGCTGATCAACCCCACCGCCGCCAACAAGGGGCTGTTCCGGCTCGGGCCCATCATGGCCATCATGCCGGCGCTGGCCGCCTGGGTCGCCATTCCCTTCGGGCCGGAGGCGGTCATCGCCAACGTCAACGCCGGCCTGCTGCTGATCATGGCGATCACCTCGATCGAGGTGTACGGCGTGATCATCGCCGGCTGGGCCTCCAACTCGAAGTACGCCTTCCTGGGCGCGCTGCGCGCCTCGGCGCAGATGGTCAGCTACGAGATCGCCATGGGCTTCTGCTTCGTGGTCGTGATCATGGTCTCGGGCAGCCTGCAACTGGGCGAGGTGGTCGCCGCGCAGGGCAGGGGCATGGGCGCGAACATGGGGCTGGACTTCCTCTCGTGGAACTGGCTGCCGCTCTTGCCCATCTTTCTGGTCTACCTGATCTCCGGCGTGGCCGAGACCAACCGCCACCCCTTCGACGTGGTGGAAGGCGAGGCCGAGATCGTGGCCGGCCACATGGTCGAGTACTCGGGCATGGGCTTCGCCATCTTCTTCCTGGCCGAGTACGCCAGCATGTGGCTGGTGTCCATCCTGGCCGCGCTAATGTTCCTGGGCGGCTGGCTGCCGCCGGTGGGCTTCCTGGACTTCATCCCCGGCTGGATCTGGCTGGGCCTGAAGACCTGCTTCGTGGTGTCGCTCTTCATCTGGATCCGCGGCACCTTCCCGCGCTTCCGCTACGACCAGATCATGCGTCTGGGCTGGAAGATCTTCATCCCGGTCACCCTGGTGTGGCTGCTGGTGGTCGGGGGCTGGATGCAGACGCCCTGGAACATCTGGAAATAAGGGAGAAAACCGTCATGACAGCAGTGGCTGCCCCCGCCGGCTTTTCGATCAAGGACTTCTTCAAGAGCTTCATGCTGGTGGAGCTCTTCAAGGGCATGGCGCTCACCGGCCGCTATGCGTTGCGCCGCAAGGTCACCGTGCAGTTCCCGGAAGAGAAGACGCCGCTGTCGCCGCGCTTTCGCGGCCTGCATGCGCTGCGCCGCTACGAGAACGGCGAGGAGCGCTGCATCGCCTGCAAGCTGTGCGAGGCGGTGTGCCCGGCCGTGGCCATCACCATCGAGTCGGCCGTGCGCGACGACGGCTCGCGCCGCACCACGCGCTACGACATCGACCTGACCAAGTGCATCTTCTGCGGCTTCTGCGAGGAGAGCTGCCCGGTCGACTCGATCGTCGAGACGCACATCCTCGAATACCACGGCGAAAAGCGCGGCGACCTGTACTTCACCAAGGACATGCTGCTCGCGGTGGGCGACCGCTACGAGAAAGAGATCGCGGCCAGCAAGGCGGCCGACGCCCCCTATCGCTGATCCGCCGGCCCCGCACACGACAAGAACATCCCATGGCCCAGACCGGCTTCTTCTACCTCTTCTCGGCGGTGCTGCTGTTCGCGGCCTTCCGGGTCGTCACGGCACGCAATCCCGTGCACGCCGTGCTCTATCTCATGCTGGCCTTCTCGCAGGCGGCGGCCGTGTGGCTGCTGCTCAAGGCCGAGTTCCTCGCCATCGTGCTGGTGCTGGTGTACCTGGGCGCGGTGATGGTGCTGTTCCTGTTCGTGGTGATGATGCTGGACCTCAACGTCGACAGCCTGCGCCAGGGCTTCTGGAGGCACTTCCCGATGGCGGCGCTGGTCGGCACGGTGATCGCGCTGGAGATGGCCTGGGTGCTGATGGGCGGCTTCCGCGGCCAGGGCATCGTGCCCGATCCGGCACTGCAGGCCGCGGCGGCAGGCGGCTCGAACAGCAAGGCGCTGGGCCTGCTGCTCTACAGCGAATACGTCTACCCGGTGCAGGTGGCGGCCGTGATCCTGGTGGTGGCGATGATCGCCGCCATCGCCCTGACCCTGCGCCGCCGCAAGGACAGCAAGTTCATCGACGTCAAGGACCAGGTGCGCGTGCGCGCCGAGGAGCGCCTGGCGGTGGTCAAGGTGGACGTTACCCGTGCGGCGCCGCCGCCCGCGCCGGAGCAGCCGGCCGAAGCGGAGAAGCAAGCATGACCCTCACCCTCGGCCACTACCTGTCGCTCGGCGCGATCCTGTTCGCGCTGGCGGTGATCGGCATCTTCCTCAACCGCAAGAACCTGATCGTGCTGCTGATGTGCATCGAGCTGATGCTGCTGGCGGTCAACATGAACTTCGTCGCCTTCTCGCACTACCTGGGCGACATGCACGGCCAGATCTTCGTGTTCTTCATCCTCACCGTGGCCGCGGCCGAGTCGGCCATCGGCCTGGCGCTGCTCGTGCTGCTATTCCGCAACAAGTCCAGCATCGACGTCGAGCAGCTCGACGAACTGAAGGGGTGAGCGCCCGATCATGAGTACCACCCTGTCCGCAACCACCCTGCTGGCCGTGCCGCTCGCCCCCCTGGCGGGCGCGGTGCTGGCCGGCATCTTCGGCACCAAGCTCGGCGGCAACCTGCTGGGCCGCAGGGCCTCGCACTCGCTGACCATCCTGGGCGTGTTCATCGCCTTCGTGATCTCGGCGATGACGCTCAGGAGCGTCGCCCTCGACGGCGCACGCTTCAACGAGACGATCTACGAATGGATGGTCGTCGGCGGCCTGAAGATGGAAGTCGGCTTCCTGATCGACGGCCTCACCGCCATGATGATGTGCGTCGTGACCTTCGTGTCGCTGATGGTGCACATCTACACCATCGGCTACATGGAGGAGGACGAGGGCTACAACCGCTTCTTCGCGTACATCTCCCTGTTCACCTTCTCGATGCTCATGCTGGTCATGAGCAACAACCTGCTGCAGCTGTTCTTCGGCTGGGAGGCGGTGGGCCTGGTGTCCTACCTGCTGATCGGCTTCTGGTACAACAGGCCGACGGCGATCTTCGCCAACATGAAGGCCTTCCTGGTCAACCGGGTCGGCGACTTCGGCTTCATCCTCGGCATCGGCCTGATCGCCGCCTACGCCGGCACGCTGAACTACGGCGAGGTCTTCGCCAAGGCGGACGAACTCGGCGCCATCGGCTTCCCGGGAACCGACTGGCTGCTGATCACCGTCATCTGCATCTGCCTGTTCATCGGCGCCATGGGCAAGAGCGCGCAATTCCCGCTGCACGTGTGGCTGCCCGACTCGATGGAAGGTCCGACGCCGATCTCCGCGCTGATCCACGCGGCGACGATGGTGACGGCCGGCATCTTCATGGTCAGCCGCATGTCGCCGCTGTTCGAGCTGTCGGACACGGCGCTGAACTTCATCCTGATCATCGGCGCGATCACGGCCCTGTTCATGGGCTTCCTGGGCATCATCCAGAACGACATCAAGCGCGTGGTGGCCTATTCGACGCTCTCGCAGCTGGGCTACATGACGGTCGCGCTGGGCGCCTCGGCCTACTCGGTGGCGGTGTTCCACCTGATGACGCACGCCTTCTTCAAGGCGCTGCTGTTCCTGGGCGCGGGCTCGGTGATCATCGGCATGCACCACAACCAGGACATCCGCTGGATGGGCAACGTGCGCAAGTACATGCCCATCACCTGGATCACCTTCCTGCTGGCCTCGCTGGCGCTGATCGGCACACCCTTCTTCTCGGGCTTCTACTCGAAAGACGCGATCATCGAGGCGGTGCACGCCAGCCACCTGCCGGCCGCCGGCTTCGCCTCCTTCGCGGTGCTGGCGGGCGTGTTCGTGACGGCCTTCTACTCGTTCCGGCTGTACTTCCTGGTCTTCCACGGCCAGGAGCGCTACGACCAGAACCCGGAGGCGCACCACGACGACCACCACGGCCATGGCGAGCACAAGCCGCACGAGTCGCCCTGGGTCGTGACGCTGCCGCTGGTGCTGCTCATGATCCCGTCGGTGATCATCGGCTTCTTCACGCTGATGCCGATGCTGTTCGGCGACTTCTTCAAGGACTCCATCGTCGTCGACCTGGCGCGCCACCCCGCCATGGAGGAACTGCGCGAGATGGTCCACGGCCCCGTGGCGATGGCACTGCATTCCATCCACACGCTGCCGCTGTACCTGGCGCTGGCCGGCGTGGTGCTGTCCTGGTACATGTACATGGTCAACCCGGCGCTGCCGGCTGCGATCAAGCGCGCCTTCGGCCCGGTGTACCGCCTGCTCGAGAACAAGTACTACATGGACTGGTTCAACGAGAACGTGCTGGCCCGCGGCGCGCGCGCGCTGGGCACGGGCCTGTGGAAGGGCGGCGACCAGGCGCTGATCGACGGCGCCGTGGTCAACGGCTCGTGGAAGGTGGTGGGGCGGCTGGCCGGCGTGATCCGCTGGTTCCAGTCCGGCTACATCTACCACTACGCCCTCGCGATGCTGCTGGGCATCTTCATCCTGATGACGTACTTCGTCTGGTTCAAGCGTTGAACGGCGCCGCTGGAGAACAAGAAAAATGGGTTTGCTGAGCCTTGCCATCTGGCTGCCGATCGCCGTGGGCGTGGTGCTGCTGGCCTTCGGCCGCGACGCGTGGGCACGGGGCGTGCGCTGGATCGCCCTCGTGGGCTCCATCGCCAGCTTCCTGGTGACGCTGCCGGTCTGGACGCGCTTCGACAACGGCACCTCGGCCATGCAGTTCGTCGAGAAGAGCCCCTGGATCGAGCGTTTCAACATCCACTACCACCTGGGTGTGGACGGGCTGTCGATGTGGTTCGTGCTGCTGACGGCCTTCATCACCGTGATCGTCGTGATCTCGGCCTGGGAGGTGATCACCGAGCGCGTGAACCAGTACATGGGCGCGTTCCTGATCCTCTCGGGGCTGATGATCGGCGTGTTCTGCGCGCTCGACGGCATGCTGTTCTACGTGTTCTTCGAGGCCACGCTGATCCCGATGTACCTGATCATCGGCATCTGGGGCGGCCCCAACAAGATCTATGCGGCCTTCAAGTTCTTCCTGTACACGCTGCTCGGCTCGCTGCTGATGCTGGTGGCGTTCATCTACCTGTACAACGCCGCGGGCGGCAGCTTCGACATCGCCGCCTGGCACAGGCTGCCGCTGGCGGGCACGGCGCAGACGCTGCTGTTCTTCGCCTTCTTCGCCGCCTTCGCGGTGAAGGTGCCGATGTGGCCGGTCCACACCTGGCTGCCGGACGTGCACGTGGAGGCGCCCACCGGCGGCTCCGCGGTGCTGGCGGCCATCATGCTGAAGCTCGGCGCCTACGGCTTCCTGCGCTTCTCGCTGCCCATCGTGCCCGACGCCTCGCGCGAGTGGGCCTGGCTGATGATCGCGCTGTCGCTGATCGCGGTGATCTACGTCGGCCTGGTGGCGATCGTGCAGAAGGACATGAAGAAGCTGGTGGCCTACTCGTCGGTGGCGCACATGGGCTTCGTCACGCTGGGCTTCTTCATCTTCAACGACCTGGGTGTGGCCGGCGGCATCGTGCAGATGATCGCGCACGGCTTCGTCTCGGGCGCCATGTTTCTGTGCATCGGCGTGCTGTACGACCGCGTGCACTCGCGCCAGATCGCCGACTACGGCGGTGTGGTCAACACCATGCCCAAGTTCGCGGCCTTCGCGCTGCTGTTCGCCATGGCCAACTGCGGCTTGCCGGCCACCGCCGGCTTCGTGGGCGAGTGGATGGTGATCCTGGCCGCCGTCAAGGCGAACTTCTGGATCGGCCTGCTGGCCGCCGTCGCACTGATCCTGGGCGCCGCCTACACCCTCTGGATGTACAAGCGCGTGTACCTCGGCGCGCCGGGCAACAGGCACGTGGAGGAACTGACGGACATCAACGGCCGCGAATTCCTCATGCTCACGCTGCTGGCCCTGGCCGTGCTGTGGATGGGCCTGGATCCCAAGCCCTTCACCGACGTGATGGACGCCTCCGTGGCCGACCTGCTCAAGCACGTCGCGCAGTCCAAGCTGCCTTGATAGCCCGTGAACGCGCGTCGAAGAGAACAAGATGATTGACAAACTCAGCTGGATCGCGATCTACCCCGAGATCGTGCTGCTCGTGATGGCCTGCATCATCGCGCTGGCCGACCTGTCGGTGGTCAGCGCGCGCCGCACGGCGACCTACGTGCTCACGCTGCTGACGCTGGCCGTGGTGGCGGTGCTCGCCGGCATGCAGGCGGCCAATGGCCAGACGATCTACGGCTTCGGCGGCATGGTGGTCAGCGACCCGATGGGCAACTGGCTCAAGTGCTTCTCTTCGGTGGTGCTGATGGCGGCCCTGGTCTACGGCCGCCCCTACGCCGGCGACCGCGACATGTTGCGCGGCGGCGAACTGTTCACCCTGAGCATGCTGGCGCTGCTGGGCATGTTCGTGATGATCTCGGGCAGCAACTTCCTGCTGATCTACCTGGGCCTGGAGCTGCTCACGCTCTCCAGCTACGCCCTGGTGGCGCTGCGGCGCGACCACGCGGTGGCCAGCGAGGCGGCGATGAAGTACTTCGTGCTGGGCGCGATGGCCAGCGGCTTCCTGCTGTACGGCCTGTCGATGATGTACGGCGCCACCGGCTCGCTGGACGTCAACGAGGTGTTCAAGGCCATCGCCAGCCGCCAGGTGAACCACCAGGTGCTGGTCTTCGGGCTGGTGTTCATCGTCGCCGGCCTGGCCTTCAAGCTGGGGGCGGTGCCCTTCCACATGTGGCTGCCCGACGTCTACCACGGCGCGCCCACCGCGGTCACGCTGCTGATCGGCTCGGCGCCCGAACTGGCGGCCTTCGCCATCCTCATCCGCCTGCTGGTGGAAGGCCTGCTGCCGCTGGCCTTCGATTGGCAGCAGATGCTGGCGCTGCTGGCCATCGCCTCGCTGCTGGTGGGCAACCTGGCCGCCATCGCGCAGACCAACCTCAAGCGCATGCTGGCCTATTCGACCATCGCGCACACGGGCTTCATGCTGCTGGGCATGGTGGCGGGCGTGGTCAACGGCAACAGCTACAACGCCCAGTTCGCCTACAGCGCGTCGATGTTCTACATCGTGACCTACGTGATGACCACGCTGGTGAGCTTCGGCATCATCCTGCTGCTGGCGCGCGGCGGCTTCGAGAGCGACGAGATCGCCGACCTGGCCGGCCTGAACCAGCGCAGCCCGCTGTACGCCGCCGTGATGGCCATCGCGATGTTCTCGCTAGCGGGCATCCCGCCGATGGTGGGCTTCTACGCCAAGCTGGTCGTGCTGCAGGCGCTGGTGGCCACGGGCCAGGCGCTGTACATCGCGCTGGCCGTGTTCGCGGTGATCACCTCGCTGATCGGCGCCTTCTACTACCTGCGCGTGGTGAAGGTCATGTACTTCGACGAGCCGCTCACGGCCACCACGGTCGCCGCCCCGCGCGACGTGCGCGCCGTGCTCACGCTCAACGGCGCCCTCATCCTGGTGCTGGGCATCCTGCCCGGCGGCCTGATGGCACTGTGCGCGCAGGCCATCGTGGCCACCCTGGCCGGCTGATGCCGGCCTGCACTTGCCTTCCCCCGCGCTGATGGGCGGCCTGTCGCAGAGCGCCTCGGTCTGGCTGGTGCTGCTGGTCGCCCTGCTGGCCGCCAACCTGCCCTTCGTCAACGAGCGCCTGCTCGCAGTGCTGCCGTTGCCGGGCGGCGCGAAGCGCAAGAACCTCGCCGTGCGCCTGGCCGAGCTGGTGCTGCTGTACTTCGCGGTCGGCGGCATCGGCCTGCTGTTCGAGCAGCGGCTCGGGCAGATCGCGCCGCAGGGCTGGGAGTTCTATGCGGTGACGGCGGCGCTGTTCCTGGTGCTGGCCTTTCCCGGCTTCACCTGGCGCTACCTTCTCAAGCACCGCAAGGGCTGACCTCATGACCGACCTGCACCTCAAGGAAGAACGCACCGGCTCCGAATTGCTGTTCGAAGGGCGCTTCCTGAACGCGCGGCGCGACACCGTGCGCCTGCCGGACGGCCGCAGCGCCACGCGCGAGTACGTCATCCACCCGGGCGCGGTGGTGGTCGTTCCGCTGCTGGACGACGGCCGCGTCGTGCTGGAGCGCCAGTATCGCTACCCGGTGGAGCAGGTGATGATCGAGTTCCCGGCCGGCAAGCTCGATCCGGGCGAGGACCCGCTGATCTGCGGACAGCGCGAGCTGATCGAGGAAACGGGCTATCGCGCGCGCGAATGGGCGCTCGCCGGCGCCATGCACCTGGCGGTGGCCTACTCGACCGAGATCATCCACGTCTACTTCGCCCGCGGCCTGGAGGCGGGCGCGCGCCAGCTCGACCAGGGCGAGTTCCTCGACGTCTTCGCGGCGCGGCCCGAAGAACTGCTCGCCTGGTGCCGCGACGGCCGCGTGACCGACGCCAAGACGCTGAGCTGCGCGCTCTGGCTGCAGAACGTCCTCTCGGGCGCATGGCCGCTGGACTGGCAGCCGGCGCCGCCGCCGGAGGCTGCCGATAATCGGGGGCCATGAAAGTCCTGAACCTGCGCTGCGCCCACGGCCATGCCTTCGAAGGCTGGTTCGGCTCCGACCAGGATTTCGAACAGCAACTGGGCCGCGGCCTCGTCGAATGCCCGATGTGCGGCGACACCGCCATCGTCAAGGGCCTGAGCGCGCCGCGCCTGAACCTGGGCGCCGGCCGCGAGAGCAGCGCCGCGACGCAGCCCGTGGTGGCAGGCCCCGCGGCCGACACGCCGGAAGGGCGCTGGATGCGCGCCGTGCGCGAGGTGCTGGCCAGGACCGAGGACGTGGGCGAGCGCTTCGCCGAGGAAGCGCGCCGCATGCACTACGGCGAGGCCGAGGAGCGCGGCATCCGCGGCCAGGCCACCCGCGAGCAGACCGAGGCGCTGCTGGAGGAGGGCATCGCCGTCATGCCGCTGCCGATCCCGGCGGCGCTCAAGGACACCCTGCAGTAAGCCCGGGCCTGCGGCGCGGCCTCATGCGGTGAACTGCAGCGCCGCCAGCTTCGCGTACACCCCGCCGCGCGCCACCAGCTCGGCGTGCGTGCCCTGCTCGACGATGCGCCCGTGCTCCAGCACGACGATGCGGTCGGCCTGCTGCACCGTGGCCAGGCGGTGGGCGATCACCAGCGTCGTGCGGCCCTGCATGGCGGATTCCAGCGCGGCCTGCACCATGCGCTCGCTTTCCGCGTCCAGCGCGCTGGTGGCCTCGTCCAGCAGCAGCAGCGGCGCGTTCTTGAGCATGGCGCGCGCGATGGCGATGCGCTGGCGCTGCCCGCCCGACAGGCGCACGCCGCGCTCGCCCAGGAAGGTGTCGTAGCCCTCGGGCAGCGCCGCGAGGAAGCCGTCCGCATGGGCGGCGCGGGCGGCGGCGCGCACCTCCTCGTCGCTGGCGCCGGGGCGGCCGTAGCGGATGTTCTCCAGCGCGCTGGCCGAGAAGATCACCGGCTCCTGCGGCACCAGCGCGATGCGGCTGCGCAGATCGGCCAGCGCCACCGAGGGCAGGTCGGTGCCGTCCAGCGCGATGCGCCCGGCCTGCGGGTCGTAGTAGCGCAGCAATAACTGGAACACGGTGCTCTTGCCGGCGCCGCTCTCGCCCACCAGCGCCACCGTCTCGCCGGGCGCCACGGCCAGGCTGAAGTCGGCCAGCGCCGGCGTGGCCGGGCGCGAGGGGTAGTGGAAGCGCACCGCCTCGAAGGCCGCGGCGCTGCCGGCCGCGGGCGCCGGCAACGCGGCGGGGGCGGCGGGCGACTCGATGGCCGAGCGCGCGTGCAGCAGCTCCATCAGCCGCTCGGTGGCGCCGGCGGCGCGCAGCAGGTCGCCATAGACCTCGCCCAGCACCGCGAAGGCGCTGGCCAGGATGATCACGTACACCACCGTCTGCCCCAGGTGGCCCGCCGTGATGTCGCCGCGCAGCACCGCCTGCGTTCCGGCGTACAGGCCCCACAGCAGCGCGGCCGAGGTGGCGATGATGATGAAGGCCACCAGCACCGCGCGCGCCTTGGTGCGCCGCACGGCGGTGCGGAAGGCGTCCTGCGTCGAGGCCGAGAAGCGGGCGGACTCGCGCGACTCGGCCGTGTAGCTCTGCACCACCGGGATCGCGTTGAGCACCTCGGCGGCGATCGCGCTGGCGTCGGCCACGCGGTCCTGGCTGGCGCGCGAGAGCTTGCGCACCCGGCGGCCGAACACCATGCTGGGCACCACCACCAGCACCAGGATCAGCAGCACCTGGGCCATCACGTACGGGTTGGTCCACACCAGCATCACCAGCGCGCCGACGCCCATCACGGCGTTGCGCAGCCCCATGCTCAGCGAGGAGCCCACCACCGTCTGCACCAGCGTGGTGTCGGCCGTCAGGCGCGACAGCACCTCGCCGGTCTGCGTGGTCTCGAAGAACTGCGGGCTCTGGCGCAGCACGTGGCCGTAGACGGCGTTGCGCAGGTCGGCCGTGATGCGCTCGCCCAGCCAGCTCACCGTGTAGAAGCGCGCGGCCGAGAACAGGCCGAGCGCCACCGCCACGCCGAACAGCTCGAAGAAGTGGTGGCGCAGCGCCAGCATCTGCTGGCCGCGGTCGGCCGGCACCAGGCCGTTGTCGATCAGGCCGCCCAGCGCCACGGGGAACAGCAGCGTCGTCACCGCCGCCATCACCAGGAACAGGCCCGCCAGCGCGATCTGGAGGCGGTAGGGCCGGAGAAAGGGCGCCAGCCCGGACAGCGAGCGCGGCGATCCCTTGGCGGGCGTGGGGCTGGACATAGGGGCCGGATTCTACCGATCCGTTGTCTGCTCAAACTCAGCCTTGACAATTACTGCCACGGCAAATATCATCCCGTTCCATGGATTCCGACGACTGCCCGTCTGCCCCGCCCGCCGGCGCGTCCGGCGACGGCGGCTTCTACCGGCCCGACAACTATTCCGCCGACGAGAGCATCGGCCTGATGATGCGGCGCATCATCACCGCCGTCAGCCAGTCGGTGGAGGCCGAACTGGTGGAGCCCGGCGGGCCGACCTACCCGCAGTGGATCCCGCTGCACAAGCTGCACATGCACACCGGCCCCGCGACCACCGTGGCCGAACTGGCGCGCGTGTGCGAACTCGACACCGGCGCCATGACGCGCCTGCTCGACCGGCTGGAGGCCAAGGGACTGGTGCGCCGGGTGCGCTCCGTCGCCGACCGCCGGGTCGTGCACATCGAACTGACCGAGGAGGGCGCTGCCCACGCCCAGCGCGTGCCGCACGTGCTGTGCCGGGTGCAGAACGAATTCCTCTCCGGCTTCAGCCAGGAGGAGTGGCAGCAGCTCAAGAGCTACCTGCGCCGCATCCTCGACAACGCGACGACGGCCTGTGCCGCCCGCAAGGACCCCCGCAATGACCCCGCTTCTTCCTGAGGGCGCCGCGCCGCTGCCGCGCCGCGTCCTGGCCGTTGCCGCCGCCGCGCTGGTCGCGCTCGCCGGCTGTGCCGACATGGGCCGCGTCGGCGCGCCGGCGCCATCCGTCGGTGCCACCGAGGCCGGCCTGCCGGCCGTCGACGCAGCGCCCGTCGCCGCCGTCGACCGGCAGTGGTGGCGCGCCTTCGGCGACCCGCAGCTCGACCGCCTCATCGAGCAGGCGCTGCAGGGCAACCCCAACCTGCAGGTGGCGCGCGCGCGGCTGGAGAAGGCCCGGGCCGCGGTGAGCGCCACGCGCGCGGCCGAGCTGCCGCAGGTCAAGGGCGACCTGCAGGTCAACCGCTCGCTGTACTCCGAGAACTACATCTATCCCGACCCGCTCGGCGGCTCGATCCAGAACACCGGGCTGCTGCAGCTCGGGGCGAGCTGGGAGCTGGACTTCTTCGGCAAGAACCGTGCCGCCATCGAGGCCGCCGTGGGCAACGCCCGCGCCGCGCAGGCCGACGCCGAGGCCGCGCAGGTGCTGCTGGCCAGCAACGTGGCGCGCAGCTACCTGCAGTGGGCGCGGCTGGTGGCGCAGCGCGCCGTGGCCGAGCGCACGCTGGCCCAGCGCGAGGAGACCCTGCGCCTGGTGCGCGACCGCGTCTCGGCCGGCCTGGACACGCGGCTGGAGCTGCGCCAGAGCGAGGGCGGCCTGCCCGAGGCGCGCCAGCAGATCGAGGCGCTGGACGAGCAGATCGCCATCGCGCAGCACGCCATCGACGCGCTGGCGGCCCGCCCGGCCCTGGCCGAATCGATGACGGCGCCGGCGCTGGCGGCGCTGCAGCCGATCCCGCTGCAGCCGGTGCTGCCGGCCGACCTGCTGGGCCGCCGCGCCGACATCGCGGCCGCGCGCTGGCGTGCCGAGGCGGCCACGCACGACGTCGACTACGCGCGCAAGCAGTTCTACCCGAACGTCAACCTCACCGCCTTCGTCGGCCTGCAGTCGCTGGGGCTGGACAACCTGCTCAAGTCGGGCAGCGCGCAGTGGGGCGTGGGCCCGGCCGTCAGCCTGCCGATCTTCGAAGGCGGCCGCCTGCGCGCCAACCTGCGCGCCAAGGCCGCCGACCGCGATGCCGCCATCGAAAGCTACAACGCCGCCGTGTTCGACGCGGTGCGCGACGTGGCGGACCAGGTCAGCAGCATCCGGTCCATCGCCCGCCAGCAGGTGCAGCAGCGCCAGGCGCAGACCGCCGCCGAGGGCGCCTACGAGATCGCCGTGCAGCGCTACGGCGCCGGCCTGGGCAACTACCTGAACGTGCTGGCGGCCGAGACCGCCGTGCTGGCCCAGCGCCGCCAGGCGGTCGACCTGGCCGCGCGTGCGCTGGACACCCAGGTCGCGCTGGCGCGCGCGCTGGGCGGCGGCTGGCAGGGCGAAGCCGGCGACCGGCAGGCGGCCGCCACCGCCACCACCTCCTCTCACTGACTCAGCAGAAACGCCGCATCGCGCGCGAGAACCACACCATGAGCGAGAACAACACCTCCACCCCGGCCGCGCAGGCCGGCCCGTCGGTCCCCGAAGCGGCCGGCAACGGCAAGCGCCGCCGCGCGCTGGGCACCCTGGCGGCGATCGTCGTGCTGGCCGGCGCCGGCTGGGCCGCCTACGAATGGCTGGTGGCCAGCCACTACGAGGGCACCGACAACGCCTACGTGCAGGGCAACGTCATCCAGATCACGCCGCAGATCGCCGGCACCGTGATGGCCATCGGCGCCGACGACACCGACTTCGTGAAGGCCGGCCAGACGCTGGTGCAGCTCGACCCGGCCGACGCCCGCGTGGCGCTGGAGCAGGCCGAGGCGGCGCTGGGCCAGGCCGTGCGCCAGGCGCGCACGCTCTACGCCAACAACGGTTCGCTGGCCGCGCAGGTGCAACTGCGCGAGGCCGACGTGGTCAAGGCCCGGAGCGAGCTGGCGCGCGCGCAGGACGACCTGCAGCGCCGCAAGGCGCTCTCGGGCAACGGCGCCGTGTCGAAGGAAGAGCTGAACCACGCCGAGACCGCCGTGGCCAATGCCCGCAGCGCGGTGGCCGCGGCGCAGGCCGGCGTGGTGGCCGCGCGCGAGAGCCTGGCGAGCAACCGTTCGCTGACCGACGGCACCCGCGTGGAAGAGCACCCGAGCGTGCAGGCCGCCGCCGCCAGGCTGCGCGAGGCGTACCTCGCCACCCAGCGCGTGGCCATGCCGGCGCCGGTGGACGGCTACGTCGCCCGCCGCACCGTGCAGCTCGGCCAGCGCGTGAGTCCCGGCACGCCGCTGATGTCGGTGGTGCCGCTGGGCCAGGTCTGGGTCGACGCCAACTTCAAGGAAGTGCAGCTGCGCAACATCCGCATCGGCCAGCCGGTGAAGCTCACCGCCGACCTGTACGGCAAGAAGGTGGAGTACGACGGCAAGGTCGAGGGCCTGGGCATCGGCACCGGCGCCGCCTTCGCGCTGCTGCCGGCGCAGAACGCCACCGGCAACTGGATCAAGGTGGTGCAGCGCGTGCCGGTGCGCATCTCGCTGGACGCCGAGCAGGTCAAGGCCAATCCGCTGCGCGTGGGCCTGTCGATGGACGCCGAGGTCGACGTGCGCGAGCGCGGCGGCCGCATGCTGGCCGAGGCGCCGCGCCGCGAGCCGGTGGCGCAGACCCAGGTCTACAGCGCGCTCGACAAGGGCGCCGAGGCCGAGGTGCGCCGCATCATCGAGGCCAACCTGGGCCGCGAGGTGCAGCCGGCCGCGAAGCGCGAGCCGCACGGCCCGGCGCCGGTGCACAACGGCGCCCACCTGGCGCTGGGCGGCAAGGCGGCCTGAACGGCGCTGCTGCATGTCCAGTCCATCGACACCCTACGTCCCGCCGGCGCCGCTCGAAGGCGCGGCGCGGGTGTGGGGCACCCTCGCGCTGTCGGCCGCGACCTTCATGAACGTGCTCGACTCGTCGATCGCGAACGTGTCGCTGCCCGCCATCTCCGGCGACCTGGGCGTGAGCCCGACGCAGGGCACCTGGGTCATCACCAGCTTCGGCGTGGCCAACGCCATCGCCGTGCCGCTCACCGGCTTCCTGACGCAGCGCATCGGCCAGGTGCGCCTGTTCATGGCCAGCATCATCCTGTTCGTCATCAGCTCCTGGCTGTGCGGGCTGGCGCCCAACATGACGATGCTGATCGCCTTCCGCGCGCTGCAGGGCTTCGTCGCCGGGCCGATGATCCCGCTGTCGCAGACGCTGCTGCTGTCGAGCTACCCGCGCGCCAAGGCCGGGCTGGCGATGGCCATGTGGTCGATGACCACGCTCGTCGCGCCGGTGATGGGGCCGCTGCTGGGCGGGTGGATCACCGACAACATCTCCTGGCCCTGGATCTTCTACATCAACATCCCGGTCGGGCTGATGGCCGCCGGCCTCACGCTGGGCATCTACCGCAAGCGCGAGAGCCCCACGCGCAAGGTGCCCATCGACACCATCGGCCTGGCGCTGCTGGTGCTGTGGGTGGGCTCGCTGCAGCTCATGCTCGACAAGGGCAAGGAGCTGGACTGGTTTCACTCGGCGCAGATCATCACGCTGGCCGTGGTGGCGGTGGTGGGCTTCGCCTTCTTCCTGGTGTGGGAGCTGACCGAGAAGCATCCGGTGGTGGACCTGTCGCTGTTCAGGCGCCGCAACTTCTGGTCGGGCACGCTGGCCACGGCGGTGGGCTACGGCCTGTTCTTCGGCAACGTGGTGATCCTGCCGCTGTGGCTGCAGCAGTTCATGGGCTACACCGCCACCCAGGCCGGCATGGTGCTGGCGCCGGTGGGGCTGCTGGCGATCGTGCTCTCGCCCATGGTCGGCCTCACCGTCGGCAAGGTCGATCCGCGGCGCTACGCCACGCTGTCCTTCGTGGTGTTCGCGCTGATCCTGTGGATGCGCTCGCGCTTCAACACGCAGACCGACTTCACCACCATCATGATCCCGACGCTGATCCAGGGCGTCGCGATGGCCTTCTTCTTCATCCCGCTGGTGACGATCACGCTCTCGGGCCTCACGCCCGACCGCATCCCCGCGGCCTCGGGCCTGTCGAACTTCGCGCGCATCACCGCCGGCGCGATGGGCACCTCCATCGCCACCACGCTGTGGGAGGATCGCGCGACGCTGCACCACGTGCAGCTGGCCGAGGCGGTGAACCAGGGCAGCCATGCGGCCAGCCACACCATGGGCGTACTGGCCGGCGCCGGCTTCAGTCCCGAGCAGGTGCTGGCGCAGATCAACCGGCTGGTGGACCAGCAGGCCTTCATGCTCGCCACCGCCGATCTGTTCTACGGCTCGGCGCTGCTGTTCCTGCTGCTGGTGCCGGTGATCTGGCTGGCGCGGCCGGTGCGCGGCGGCGCGGGCGCCGATGCGGCAGCGGGCGCGCACTAGCGGCACGGCTGCACGGCATGTTCTTCCAGGCCCGCGATGCGGGCCTTTTTCTTGGTGCTTCCCGCCTGCCGGCGCATTGCACCGCAGCATCCGCATTTGCCCCAGTACGCAATGCCAGGGGACGTGCCAACAATGAATGGATTCGCTTCACCACCCCGAAGCGCTTCCTTCAGCAACGCACACCAGCGGACCGCATGACCGACCTTTCCCGCCAGCACCCGGGCGCCGGAGCGAAATGAGCGACATCATTCTCGAGACGCGCCAACTCACGAAGGAATTCAAGGGATTCACCGCGGTCAGCCAGGTCGACCTGAAGGTGCGGCGCGGCTCCATCCATGCACTGATCGGCCCGAACGGCGCGGGCAAGACCACCTGCTTCAACCTGCTGACGAAGTTCCTGGAGCCGACCTCCGGCACCATCCTCTTCAACGGCGTGGACATCACCGGCGAGCGCCCGGCGCAGATCGCCCGGCGCGGCATCATCCGCTCCTTCCAGATCTCGGCCGTGTTCCCGCACCTGACGGTGCTGGAGAACGTGCGCCTGGGCCTGCAGCGCGCGCTGGGCACGAGCTTCCACTTCTGGAAGAGCGAGAAGAGCCTGCTGCCGCTGAACACCCGTGCCCGCGAGCTGCTGGCCGAGGTGGGCCTTCAGGACCTGGCCGACGAGCTGACCGTGAACCTGCCCTACGGCCGCAAGCGCGCGCTGGAGATCGCCACCACGCTGGCGATGGAGCCCGAGCTGATGCTGCTGGACGAGCCCACCCAGGGCATGGGCCACGAGGACGTGCACCGCGTGGCCGAGCTGATCAAGCGCGTGTCGGCCGGGCGCACCATCCTGATGGTGGAGCACAACATGAGCGTGGTCTCCACCATCGCCGACGTGATCACCGTGCTGCAGCGCGGCGCCGTGCTGGCCGAGGGGCCGTACGGCGAGGTGTCGAAGAACCCGCAGGTGATGGAAGCCTACATGGGCACGACCGATGGCCAGCTCCAGGGGGCCCACTGACATGGCAAGTCCGGCACTGGAAATCAAGGACCTGCAGGCCTGGTACGGCGAATCGCACGTGCTGCACGGCGTGGACATGGTGGTGCAGCCGGGCGAGGTGGTCACGCTGCTGGGGCGCAACGGGGCCGGGCGCACCACCACGCTGCGCGCCATCATGGGGCTGACGGGCACGCGCAAGGGCAGCATCCGGGTCAACGGCCACGAGACCATCGGCCTGCCCACCTACAAGATCGCGCACTACGGCATCGGCTACTGCCCGGAGGAGCGCGGCATCTTCGCCAGCCTGTCGGCCGAGGAGAACCTGCTGCTGCCGCCGCCGCTGAAGGGCAGCGAGCCGGGCATGTCGGTCCAGGAGATCTACGCGATGTTCCCCAACCTGGCCGAGCGTCGCGCCAGCCAGGGCACGCGGCTGTCGGGCGGCGAGCAGCAGATGCTGGCGGTGGCGCGCATCCTGCGCACCGGCGCGCGCCTGCTGCTGCTGGACGAGATCTCCGAGGGCCTGGCGCCGGTGATCGTGCAGGCGCTGGCGCGCATGATCACCACGCTGCGGGCCAAGGGCTACACGATCGTGATGGTGGAGCAGAACTTCCGCTTCGCCGCGCCGCTGGCCGACCGCTTCTACGTCATGGAGCACGGCCGCATCGTCGAGCGCTTCGGCGCGGCCGAGCTGCAGGCCAAGATGCCCGTCCTCAACGAACTGCTGGGCGTGTGAGCAGGCGCCCGGGTTCGTGTCTCGCGCTGCCTTCACCCTGTTCGTTCGCACGTCCGTTTCAACCCAAGGAGAACCCATGAAATCCAACCTCAAGCTGATGGCGGTCGCGCTGGGCGTGGCCGGTCTGGCGAGTCACGCCGCCGTGGCGCAGGAGAAGGTGGTGATCGGCTACATCAGCGATCTCTCCGGCCTGTACGCGGACCTGGAAGGCAAGGGCGGCCAGGCGGCGATCCAGATGGCCATCGACGACATGGGCGGCAAGGTGCTGGGACAGCCGGTCGAGATCCTGGCGGTCGACCACCAGAACAAGCCCGACATCGCCGCCGCCAAGGCGCGCGAATGGATCGACACGGCCGGCGCCACGCTGATCTTCGCGGGCACCAACTCCGGCGTCGCGCTGGCCACGGCCAAGGTCGCGGAAGAGAAGAAGCGCGTGTTCATCACCAACGGCGCGGCCACCTCGGCGCTGACCAACGCCGCGTGCAGCCCCTACACCATCCACTACGCCTACGACACCGTCGCGCTGGCCAAGAGCACCGGCGGCGCGGTGGTCGACACCGGCGGCAAGAGCTGGTTCTTCCTGACCGCGGACTACGCCTTCGGCCACGCCCTGGAGGCCGACACCGCCAAGGTGGTCAAGGCCAAGGGCGGCACGGTGGTCGGCGGCGTCAGGGCGCCGCTGAACGCATCGGACTTCTCCTCTTTCCTGCTGCAGGCGCAGAACTCGAAGGCGCAGGTGCTGGGGCTGGCCAATGCGGGCGGCGACTTCGTCAACTCCATGAAGGCCGCCAAGGAGTTCGGCATCGACAAGTCGATGAAGGTCGCCGGCCTGCTGGTGTTCCTCACCGACGTCAAGAGCCTGGGCCTGGCCGCCACGCAGGGCCTGCTGCACACCACGAGCTGGTACTGGGACAGCGACGACGCATCGCGCAAATGGGCGGCCCGCTACGAGGCCAAGACCAAGAACAAGCCGACCGACATCCAGGCGGCCGACTACTCGGCCACCATGGCGTACCTGAAGGCGGTGGAGGCGGTCAAGACCACCGACGCCGACAAGGTGATGGCGTACATGAAGAAGACGCCGATCGACGACTTCTATGCCAAGGGCGTGATCCGCCCCGACGGCCGGATGGTGCACGACATGCTGCTGGCGCAGGTGAAGGCACCGTCCGAATCGAAGGGCCCCTGGGACCTGCTGAAGATCGTCAAGAAGGTGCCCGGCGACCAGGTCTACACGACCAAGGAAGAGAGCACCTGCAAGCTCTGGAAGTGAGCGCCTGAAACCCCCTGTCCCGAGAGTTCCGGAGAACACCATGAAAAAGCACTGGATCACCCCGATCGCGCTGGCCTGCGGGCTGGCCCTGGCGGCCGGCGCCGCGCAGGCGCAGGACAAGGTCCGCATCGGCTTCATCACCGACATGTCGAGCCTGTACTCCGACGTCGAGGGCAAGGGGGGCGCCACGGCCATCCAGATGGCCATCGACGACTTCGGCGGCAAGGTGCTGGGCATGCCGATCGAGCTGCTCACCGCCGACCACCAGAACAAGGCGGACATCGCCGCCTCCAAGGCGCGCGAGTGGATCGACACGCAGAACCTGACGATGCTCTTCGGCGGCACCACCTCCAGCACCGGCCTGGCGATGGCCAAGGTGGCGCAGGAGAAGAAGCGCGTCTTCATCGTCAACGGCGCCGGCACCTCGGCGCTGACCAACGAGCAGTGCAGCCCCTACACGGTGCACTACGCCTACGACACCGTGGCGCTGGCCAAGGGCACGGGCGGCGCGGTGGTCGACCAGGGCGGCAAGAGCTGGTACTTCCTGACGGCCGACTATGCCTTCGGCCACGCGCTGGAGGCCGACACCAGCAAGGTCGTCAAGGACAAGGGCGGCACCGTGGTGGGCAGCGTCCGGCACCCGCTGAACGCGTCCGACTTCTCCTCCTTCCTGCTGCAGGCGCAGAACTCCAAGGCGCAGATCCTGGGCCTGGCCAACGCGGGCGGCGACACCATCAACGCGATCAAGGCGGCCAAGGAATTCGGCATCAACAAGACCATGAAGCTCGCCGGGCTGCTGGTCTTCGTGTCGGACATCCACAGCCTGGGCCTGAAGAACACCGAGGGCCTGCTGCTGACCACCAGCTGGGACTGGAACCTCGACGACAAGACGCGCGCCTTCGGCAAGAAGTTCTTCGACAAGACCCAGCGCATGCCCACCGACCTGCAGGCGGCCGACTACTCGGCCACCATGACCTACCTGAAGGCGGTGGAGGCGGCCAAGACCACCGACGCCGACAAGGTGATGGCGCAGCTCAAGAGCATGAAGATCGACGACTTCTACGCCAAGGGCTTCATCCGCGCCGACGGGCGCATGGTGCACGACATGTACCTGATGCAGGTGAAGTCGCCCGCCGAGTCCAAGCAGCCCTGGGACTACTACAAGGTGGTGGCCAAGCTGCCCGGCGACCAGGTGTTCACCACCAAGGCCGAGTCCAAGTGCGCCCTGTGGAAGTGAGCGACGCCTCGCCGCTGCCCTGACTGAGCAACCCAACGTCCGCCGCCCAGCCGATCCATGTCCGTCTCGCTCCCCGCTCTGCTGAGCCAGCTCCTCCTGGGGCTGGTCAACGGCTCCTTCTACGCGATGCTCAGCCTGGGGCTGGCGGTGATCTTCGGGCTGCTGAACGTCATCAACTTCGCGCACGGTGCCCTGTTCATGATGGGCGCCGTGCTCACGTGGATGGCGATGAACTACCTGGGCGTCAACTACTGGGTGATGCTGCTGGTGGCGCCGGTGGTGGTGGGCGCGTTCGGCATCCTGATCGAGCGGCTGCTGCTGCGCTGGATCTACAAGCTGGACCACCTGTACGGGCTGCTGCTGACGCTGGGCCTGACGCTGCTGATCGAGGGCATCTTCCGCTCCGCCTACGGCGTCTCGGGCCTGGCCTACGACACGCCCGACGCGCTCTCGGGCGCCTTCAACCTCGGCTTCATGATCCTGCCCAAGTACCGCGCGTGGGTGGTGGTGGCCTCGCTGGTGGTGTGCTTCGTCACCTGGTTCCTGATCGAGAAGACGCGCATCGGCGCCTACCTGCGCGCCGGCACCGAGAACCCGCGCCTGGTGGAGGCCTTCGGCGTGAACGTGCCGCTGATGATCACGCTGACCTACGGCTTCGGCGTGGCGCTGGCGGCCTTCGCCGGCGTGCTGGCCGCGCCGGTGATCCAGGTCTCGCCGCTGATGGGGCAGAACCTCATCATCGTGGTGTTCGCCGTGGTCGTGATCGGGGGCATGGGCTCCATCATGGGCGCCATCCTCACCGGCCTGGGCCTGGGCGTGATCGAGGGGCTGACCAAGGTGTTCTACCCCGAGGCGTCTTCCACCGTGGTGTTCGTGATCATGGTGATCGTGCTGCTGATCCGGCCCGCGGGCCTGTTCGGCAAGGAAAAGTGAGAGCGGGACCGCCACCATGAACAAGTCCTTCATCGGCTACGGCCTGCTGTTCGCGGCGCTGCTGGCCGCCCCCTTCGTCGGCGCCTACCCGGTGTTCATGATGAAGCTGATGTGCTTCGCCCTGTTCGCCGCCGCCTTCAACCTGCTGCTGGGCTACACCGGGCTGCTGTCCTTCGGCCACGCGGCCTTCCTGGGGGGCTCGGCCTACATGGCCGGGCATGCGATGAAGGTCTGGGGCGTCACGCCCGAGATCGGCCTCGTCCTGGGCACCGCCACCGGCGCGCTGCTGGGCTGGCTGTTCGGCGTGCTGGCCATCCGGCGCCAGGGCATCTACTTCGCCATGATCACGCTGGCGCTGGCGCAGATGGTGTTCTTCATCGCGCTGCAGGCGCCCTTCACCGGCGGCGAGGACGGCCTGCAGGCGGTGCCGCGCGGCAAGCTGTTCGGCGTGCTGGACCTGAAGGACGACCTGACCATGTACTACGTGGCGCTGGTGATCGTGGCGGCGGCCTTCCTGCTGATCGTGCGCACCATCCACTCGCCCTTCGGGCAGGTGCTCAAGGGCATCAAGGAGAACGAGCCGCGCGCGGTTTCGCTGGGCTACGACGTGGGGCGCTTCAAGCTGCTGGCCTTCGTCATCTCGGCCGCGCTGTCGGGGCTGGCCGGCTCGCTCAAGACGCTGGTGCTGGGCTTCGCCACGCTGACGGACGTGCACTGGTCCTCCTCCGGCTCGGTGATCCTGATGACGCTGCTGGGCGGTCTGGGCACGCTGTCGGGCCCGCTGGTGGGCGCGGCGGTGGTGGTGGCGCTGGAGAACAAGATCGGCGAGCTGGGCCACCTGCTGGCCAGCATCACGCGCGTGGAGTGGTTCAACACCCTGGGCGAGTCGGTCACCATCGTCACCGGGCTGATCTTCGTGGT
>NZ_JBIQNC010000009.1:14016-60375 GCF_044462705.1 Xenophilus sp. | reverse complement strand
CATCACCTGCGGCAGCGTGGACGACGGCAAGAGCACGCTGATCGGCCGCCTGCTGGTGGACAGCAAGTCGGTGCTGCAGGACCAGCTTGCCGGCGTGCAGCGCAGCGGCGAGACCGACCTGGCGCTGCTGACCGACGGCCTCTCGGCCGAGCGCGAGCAGGGCATCACCATCGACGTGGCGTACCGCTACTTCTCCACCGCGAAGCGCAAGTTCATCATCGGCGACGCGCCCGGCCACGAGCAATACACGCGCAACATGGTCACGGCCGCCTCCGGCGCCGATGCCGCCGTGGTGCTGGTCGACGCGACCAAGCTGCCCTGGGCGGCCGAGGTCGGCGACGGCGAGGTCGTGAAGAGCGAGCTGCTCGCGCAGACGCGCCGCCACATGCTGCTGGCGCACCTGCTGCGCGTGCAGTCCATCGTGGTGGCGGTGAACAAGCTGGACGCCATCGACGACGCCCAGCTCGCCTTCGAGCGCATCTCCGGCGCGCTGAACGAGTTCGCTGCCGCCGCCGGCGTGCGGATCGCGGCCATCGTGCCCATCTCGGCGCTCAAGGGCTGGAACGTCGCCGGCCGCCACCAGGACGGCAGCGCCGGCTGGGCCGGCTACGAGGGCCCCAGCCTGCTCGAGCTGCTGGAGGGCCTGCCGGTCACGGCGCAGGACGAATCCGTGCCCTTCGCCTTCCCGGTGCAGTGGGTCGAGAAGTTTTCGGGCTCGAACGACACCACGCAGGGCCGGCGCATCTTCTGGGGCCGCGTGGCCAGCGGCCACGTGGAGCCCGGCCAGCGCATCGCCATCCTGCCCGGCAACCAGCACGCCACCGTGGCGCGCGTGCTTACGCACACGCGGCAGGACCAGGCCGTGCACGCCGGCCACAGCGCCGGCATCGTGCTCGACCGCGAGGTGGACGTCTCGCGCGGCGACTGGCTGCTGGCGCCCGACGCCTTCGAGCCGCAGCGCGAGATCCGCGCCACCGTCGCCTGGCTGGACGACGAGCCGCTGGTGGCCGGCCGCGCCTACTGGGCGCTGCAGGGCCACCGCTGGGTCAAGGCCCGGGTCGCGCGCATCGCGCACCGGCTGAACATCACCACGCTGGAGGCCGAGGACGCCGCCGAACTGCCGCCCAACGCCATCGGCGAGGTGGTGCTCGCGCTGCAGCAGCCGCTGGCCGTGCGCCCCTTCGCCGAATCGCGCGCGCTGGGCTCGCTGGTGCTGGTGGACACCGCCTCGCACCGCACCTGCGCCGCCGTTCTTGTCCGCGCGCAGGGCGTGGGCAACGCCTCTGCATAAAATACCGGGTTTCCCCCGACCGCCTTCACCAGCCACAGCGCCATGACCCACGTCGTCTCCGAGAACTGCATCCGCTGCAAATACACCGACTGCGTCGACGTGTGCCCGGTGGACTGTTTCCGCGAGGGGCCCAACATGCTGGTGATCGACCCCGACGAGTGCATCGACTGCGCGGTCTGCATCCCCGAGTGCCCGGCCAACGCCATCTACGCCGAGGAAGACCTGCCGGCCGACCAGATCGCCTTCGTGCAGCTCAACGCCGAGCTGGCCCAGGCCGACGGCTGGAAGAGCATCACCAAGCGCAAGGCCGCGCTGCCCGACGCGGACGAGTGGAAGGACAAGCCGGGCAAGCTCGCGGAACTGATCAAGTAAGCCGCCCTTGTCCGAGCAGCCGGCTGCCCCGATCGAGACCGACGCGCTGATCATCGGTGCGGGTCCGGTCGGGCTGTTCCAGGCCTTCCAGTTCGGCCTGCTCGAAATCCCCTGCCGCATCGTCGACGCCCTGCCCCATGCGGGCGGCCAGTGCGTCGAGCTGTACGGCCACAAGCCCATCTACGACATCCCCGGCACGCCGGCCACCACCGGCCGCGGCCTGGCGGACGCCTTGCTCGAACAGCTCGCACCCTTCGGGGTGCCGATGCACCTGGGCGAACAGGTCGCCACGCTGGCGCGCGAGGCCGACGGTCGCTGGCGCGCCGGCACTTCGGCCGGCACCGCGTTCGTCGCGCGCACGGTGGTCATCGCGGCCGGCGTGGGCGCCTTCGTGCCGAAGAAGCTGGCGCTGGAAGGCGCGGAACGCTTCGAGGGCGCGCGCCTGTTCTACCACCCGGCCGACCTGGCCCGCTTCGCCGGCCAGGACGTGGTGGTGAGCGGCGGCGAGGACGCGGCGCTGGAAACGGCGCTGGCCCTCGCCGGCCTGGCGCGCAGCGTGACGCTGCTGCACCGGCGCGACGTGTTCCGCGCCGAGGAGGCGCTGCAGACGGCACTGCAGGAACGCGTCGCCGCCGGCGCCGTCCGCCTGGCCGTGGGCCAGCCGGCGGCTTTCGATGGCGAGATGCTGCGCATCGACACGCCGGAAGGCGGCGAGCAGTCGTTGGCGCTGGACGCGCTGGTCGTGTGTCAGGGCATCTCGCCGCGCATGGGCCCCATCGCCGACTGGGGGCTGGAGCTGCAGCGCAAGCAGATCCCGGTGGACACCGAACGCTTCCAGACGCGCGAGGCGGGCCTGTTCGCGGTGGGCGACATCAATACCTACCCGGGCAAGCGCAAGCTCATCGTCTGCGGCTTCCACGAGGCCACGCTGGCCGCCTGGGGCGTGGCCGACATCGTCACCGGCGGCAAGCCGCCGCCGCTGCAGTACACGACCACCAGCACCCGGCTGCACGAGCTGCTGGGCGTGGCCGGTGCCCGCCGGCGCGGCTAGCCGCGGGTCTCTTCCTCCTGCTGCGGCGGCAGCAGCGCAGGGTTCCACACGATCTCCCACAGGTAGCCGTCAGGGTCCGCGAAGTAGCCCGCGTAGCCGCCCCAGAAGGTCGGCGCCGCCTGCTTCACCAACCGCGCGCCCGCCTGCTGCGCCTGGGCCATGACGGCATCCACCTCCTCGCGGCTGCGGACGTTGTGGCCCAGCGAGATGGCCGGTGCGCCGGACTCGGGCAGCGCCACGCCGGCATCGTGCGCCAGCGAGCCGCGCGGCCACAGCGCCAGCCGCAGGCCCGATTCCAGCTCGATGAAGACGACGGCGCCGTGCTCGTATTCCTCGCCGATGACGCCCGGCGTCGGGAAGCCCAGCCCGTCGCGGTAGAAGGCGAGCGAGGCGTACAGGTCCCGCACGCCCAGCGTCAGCACGGTGATTCTCGGGGTCATGGCGGTGCCCGCTCCTTCCTGCGCATGCGGCGCCTAGAATACCGGTTCGCTAGGGGTGCTGGGCTGCGACTGCGGCCCGGCTGAGATCAAACCCTTTGAACCTGATTGAGGTCATCCTCGCGCAGGGAAGCCGGTCCGGCGGCAGCGGTCCTCCTCTCCAGGACGCCTTCAGTCCCGCCCCCGGACCTCAGCCCACCTGCCATCACTTTGCACTGGAGCAAATGCATGGCGCAAGCCCGACCCTCTTCCTCCGCCAACGAGGCGCTGACGCCGCTGCCCGCCGAGCGGCGCGTGTTCCGCTGGCACGACCACCTCTCGCTGTGGTTCAGCCTCGGCGTGGGCCTGCTCGTGATGCAGATCGGCGCCTACCTGGTGCCGGCGGTGGGCACGCGCGATGCGGTCATCGCGATCCTCGTCGGCTCCGCGGTGGGCGCGGGCCTGCTGGCCTGGACGGCGCGGCTGGGCTGCGAGACCGGCCTGGCCAGCGCCGGCCTGATGCATGCCACCTACGGCAGCGCCTTCGCGCGGCTGCCGGTGGTGCTGAACATCGTGCAACTGGTGGGCTGGACCACCTTCGAGCTGGTGGTGATGCGCGAGGGCACGCAGGCCATCGCGAAGCAGGCGCTGGGGCTCGACCTGGCCGGCAGCGGCGGCGTGCTGGCCGGCACGCTGCTGTGGGGCGCTGTGCTGCTGGCGCTGCTGTCGGGCTCGATGGTGACGCTGGTGCGCCGCTTCGTCGCCCGCTTCGGGCTGCCGCTGGTGGTGATCTCGCTGCTGTGGCTGACCTGGCAGTTCGGCGCGCAGCTCTCGGCCAAGGGCTTCGACGCCTTCTGGCAGCGGCCGGGCGACGGCAGCATGGGCCTGTTCAGCGCCATGGATCTGGTGATCGCGATGCCCGTGTCGTGGCTGCCGCTGGTGGCTGACTATGCGCGCCACGGCCGGCGCGCCGCGCCGGGCCGCCTGGGCGGCGCCTTCGGCGGCACCTGGGTCGGCTATGCGCTGGCCAACGTCTGGTGCTACGCGCTGGGCGTGATGGTCGCCAGCGTGGCCGAGCCGGGCACCTCGCTGGTCACGGCGCTGCTGCTGGCGCAGGGCGGGCTGATCGCGCTCGGCCTGATCCTCATCGACGAGCTGGACAACGCGTATGGCGACGTCTACTCGGGCTCGGTCTCGGTCCACAGCCTGGCGCCGCGCTGGAGCGTGCGCCGGTGGGGCCTGGCAATGGCGGCGCTGTGCATCGCGCTGGCGCTGGTGCTGCCCATGCACCAGCTGGAGCCCTTCCTGCTGATGCTCAGCTCGGTGTTCGTGCCGCTGTACGGCGTGATCCTGGGACGGCTGGGCGGGGGCGCCGCGGTGCAGGCCGGCGCGCGGCGGGTGGACTGGTCGGCCGCGCTGGTCTGGGTCGGCGGCATCGCGCTGTACCACGCCTGCGCCAAGTGGGCGCCGCAGTGGGGCTCGGCGCTGCCGACGCTGTTCGTGTGCTTCGTGCTCGCGCGCCTCACGCGCCCGGCGGCAGCGGGAGCCGCACCGCTGGCCGGGGCGCAAAGCCATGGTTGAGCGGGCCGTGGCCGCCGCCGGTGCGCACTTCGGCGCCGGCCTGCATCGCGCCGCGCACGTACTCGCGCGCCTGCGCCACGGCGTCGGGCAGCGCCAGCCCCAGCGCCAGCCCGCAGGCGATGGCCGAGGACAGCGTGCAGCCGGTGCCGTGCAGGTTGCGGCTGGCGATGCGCGGTGCGCTGAAGCGCCGCCGCGTGCCGTCGGAGGCGGCCAGCAGGTCCACCACGTCGTCGCCCGGCAGATGGCCGCCCTTGAGCAGCACCGCCGGCGCGCCCAGCGCGAGCAGTTCGTCCGCGGCGGCGTCCAGCGCCTCCGGGCCCGCGATGGGGTGGCCCACCAGCAGCGCCGCCTCGTCCAGGTTGGGCGTGATGACGGCGGCGCGCGGGAAGAGTTCGCGCACCATCACCTGCACCGTCTCCTCGGCGATCAGCCGGTCGCCGCTGGTGGCGACCATCACCGGGTCGAGCACGACCTGGCGCAGCCCGTAGTGCCGGATCGCCCAGGCCACCACCTCCACCACCTCGGGCGCGTGCAGCATGCCCAGCTTGACGGCATCGACCCCGATGTCCTCGATGACGGCCTGCAACTGCGCCTTCAGGAATTCCGCCGGCACCGCGTGGATGCCCGTCACGCCGCGCGTGTTCTGCGCGGTGAGCGCGGTGATGGCCGTCATGCCGTAGCAGCCCAGCGCCGCGAAGGTCTTCAGGTCGGCCTGGATGCCGGCGCCGCCGCCGCTGTCGGAGCCGGCGATGCTCAGCACGCGGGGATAGCGCAGCGTGCCTTCGGGGAGTGGCATGTTCGTCATGGCGGCGGAGTGTCGCAGAGGAGAAGCAGCCCACCCCCAGTCTCCGCGGACTTCGTTCCGCTTCGCCAACCCCCTCAAGGGGGCACATCCTGCGGCCTGGCCAAGCCAGTTCCGCGGATGTTCCCGCATGGCCTGCTCCGCGGCCTTTCGTACCGTCTTGGATCGTGCAACGCGGGCGAGGCTCAACGTCATGGGGCGCTGAAGTGAGTACCCTGCCCTTCGACCATGCCCACGTGCTCGGCGCCGGCCTGATGGGCCGCCTGCTGGCGCTGGCGCTGGCGCGCGCCGGCTGTGCCGTGGACGTGTACGAGGCCGGCGGCGCGGACGCCGAGGGCGCCGCCGCCCGCGTGGCCGCCGCCATGCTGGCACCGCTGGCCGAATCCGCCATCGCCCCCGAGTCGCTGGTGCGCATGGGCATGCATGCGCTGGAGCGCTGGCCGCAACTGCTTGCCGGCCTGCCTGCGCCCGTGTTCTTCCAGCGCGAGGGCACGCTCCTCGTCTGGCACCGCCAGGACGCGAACGAGGCCGCGCGCCTGGCCGCCACGCTGCAGCGCACGCAGGCCGCGGTGCCCGGGCTGCCGGCCATGCAGCGGCTGGACGGCCCGGCCCTGGCGGCGCTGGAGCCCGCACTGGCCGGCCGCTTCGCGCAGGGCTGGCTGCTGCCCGGCGAAGGCCAGCTCGACAACCGCGAACTGCTCGCTGCGCTGTTCGCCGGCCTGCAGGCGATGCCGAACGTGCGCCTGCACTGGCACAGCCCGCGCGCGCCGCAGGACTTCTCGCCCGCCGCGCACGAGCGCGTCGTCGATTGCCGCGGCCTGGGCGCCAAGCCGCAGTGGAGCGCGCTGCGCGGCGTGCGCGGCGAGGTGCTGCGCCTGCATGCGCCGGGCGTCGCGCTGCGCCGGCCCACGCGGCTGGCGCACCCGCGCTATCCGCTCTACATCGCGCCCAAGCCGGGCCACGTGTTCGTCGTCGGCGCCACCGAGATCGAGTCCGACGACCTTTCGCCCGCCAGCGTGCGCTCGACGATGGAACTGCTCAGCGCCGCGTACGCTGTGCACCCCGGCTTCGGCGAGGCGCGCATCCTCGAAGTGCTCACGCAGTGCCGCCCCACCCTGCCCGACAACCGGCCCGCGCTGCGCTGGCTGGCGCCGCGCATGCTGCAGGTCAACGGCCTGTACCGCCACGGCTTCATGATCTCTCCTGCCATGCTCGACGCGGCGATGCAGGTGCTGGCCGATCAGGGCGATGCCTTGGCGCGGCGCTTCGATCTCCCCATACTGGACACCCCATGAACATCCTGCTCAACGGCCAGCCGCGCGAGCTGGCCCCGCCTGCCACGCTGGCCGACGCCATCGCGCTGCTGGCGCCGCCGCCGCCCTATGCCGCGGCCGTCAACCGCGAATTCGTGCCCCGCTCCTCGCATGCCGGGCGCGAACTGCGCGAGGGCGACGAGGTCGAGGTGATCCGGCCCGTGACGGGAGGCTGACGAACATGAACGACACCACGTCCTCTCCCGCCGGCGACCCGCTGGTCCTGTACGGCCAGCGCTTCGACAGCCGCCTGCTGCTGGGCACCGCCCGCTATCCCTCGCCCGACGTGCTGGAGGCCGCGGTGCGGCGCGCCCGGCCCGCGATGCTCACCGCCTCGCTGCGCCGCCAGGGCGCCGCGCCCTCGGGCGCCGACGCCGGCCAGGACTTCTGGGCGCTGCTGCGGCGCCTGGACGTGCCGGTGCTGCCCAACACCGCCGGCTGCCACAGCGTGCAGGAGGCCGTCGCCACCGCGCAGATGGCGCGCGAGGTGTTCGACACGCCCTGGATCAAGCTGGAGCTGATCGGCGACGACTACACCCTGCAGCCCGACACGCTCAACCTGGTGGAGGCGGCGCGCCTGCTGATCGACGACGGCTTCCAGGTGCTGCCCTACTGCACCGAGGACCTGGTGCTGTGCCAGCGCCTGGTCGACGTCGGCTGCCAGGCCGTGATGCCCTGGGCCGCGCCCATCGGCACCGGCCGCGGCCCGGTCAACCCCTACGCGCTGCAGGCGCTGCGCGAGCGCCTTGCCGTGCCCATGCTGGTGGATGCCGGCCTCGGCCTGCCCTCGCACGCCTGCCAGGTGATGGAATGGGGCTACGACGGCGTGCTGCTCAACACCGCCGTCGCGCTGGCGCAGGACCCGGTCGCGATGGCCGGCGCCTTCGCCGATGCCGTGCGCGCCGGCCGCGCCGCCCGGCTCGCCGGCGCCATGTCCGCCAGCGATGCCGCCCAGCCCAGCACGCCGGTGCTCGGCACGCCCTTCTGGCACCATGCAGGCGCCCATGACTGAACACGACCCCACCACCATCGCCTCGGCGGTGCTCACCGCCCACCTGCCGCGCTTCGGCGCGCACCCGCCCAGCGTGCCGCAGGACTACACGCTGGCCGACCCCGTGTACCGCGGCGTCAAGCAGGCCTGCGTGCTGCTGGGCTTCATCGAGGCCGACGCGGAATGCGTCGCGCTGGCCTGGCACGCGCAGACGGAGCGCCTGGGCTTCTTCGACGCGCTGGCCTGGCCCGCCACGCCGGTGGACTTCGGCCTGCGCGAGTTCCCGCCGCAGGCGCGCGACGACGCCTTCCCGCCCTGCCCCGAGCGCCTGGGCCTGTACGCCGTGCTGCCCGATGCCGCCTGGGTCGGCCGCATGGCCCGCGCCGGCGTGCCCACCGTGCAGCTGCGCTTCAAGTCCACCGACGCCGCGGCGGTCCGCCACGAGGTGCGCGCGGCCGTGCAGGCCGTTCAGGGCACCGGTGCGCTGCTCTTCATCAACGACCACTGGCGCGAGGCGGTCGAGGCCGGCGCCTATGGCGTGCACCTCGGGCAGGAGGATCTCGACGCGCTGCACGAGGCCGACGTCGACACGCTGCGCGCTGCCGGCGCACGCCTGGGCGTGAGCACGCACGGCTACGCCGAGATGGTCCGCGCCGATGCGGTCAGCCCGAGCTACCTGGCGCTCGGCGCGGTGTTCCCCACCACCCTCAAGCAGATGGCGACCGCGCCGCAGGGCGTGGCGCGGCTGGGCGACTACGCCCGGCTGATGCACGGCTACCCCCTGGTG
The DNA here is from genome assembly GCF_044462705.1 of Xenophilus sp. NCBI lineage: Bacteria > Pseudomonadati > Pseudomonadota > Betaproteobacteria > Burkholderiales > Comamonadaceae > Xenophilus > Xenophilus sp. The sequence goes on along the minus strand of NZ_JBIQNC010000009.1, from coordinate 51,771 downwards.
GCCATCGGCGGCATCGACGCCGCCAGCCTGCCGGCCGTGATGGCCACCGGCGTCGGCAGCGCGGCGGTGGTGCGTGCCATCGTCGCGGCAGACGACCCCGAAGCCGCCGCCCGGACGCTGATGGCGGACCTGGCCCGCCACGCACACCTGCCGGCGCCCTGAGCCGCCGCGGGCCGCGGCGACAATGCCGCGCGGGCGCCCCCGCCCAGCGCCCCTGCCCCGCCTGCATGACGACGACGCCCCACGCCCCCGCCGACGCCACCCTGCACCTGAAGTACCGGCCCGACATCGACGGCCTGCGCGCCATCGCCGTGCTGTCGGTGGTCGGCTTCCACGCCTTTCCGCAGTGGGTCAAGGGCGGCTTCATCGGCGTCGACATCTTCTTCGTCATCTCCGGCTACCTCATCACCACCATCCTGCTGGGCAACCTGTCCAGCCACGGCTTCAGCTACCGCGACTTCTATGCGCGGCGTATCAGGCGGCTCTTCCCTGCACTGCTGGCGGTGCTGGCGGCCACCTTCGCCTTCGGCTGGTACGCGCTGCTGGTCGACGAGTTCGGGCAACTGGGCAAGCACGTCGCCGCCGGCGCGGGCTTCGTCTCCAACCTCGCCTTCTGGAGCGAATCGGGCTACTTCGACACCGCCACCGAGAACAAGCCGCTGCTGCACCTGTGGTCGCTGGCAGTGGAGGAGCAGTTCTACATCGTGTGGCCGCTGCTGCTGGGCCTGGCCTGGCGCCGGCACTGGAACGTGCTGGCCACGCTGGGCGCCGTGGCGGCGCTGTCCTTCCTGCTCAACGTGGCGGGCGTGCATCCCTGGGCCAGCGCCACCTTCTACCTGCCGGCCTCGCGCTTCTGGGAGCTGGCCGCCGGCGGGCTGCTGGCCTACATGCGGCTGCACCGGCCGCGGCTGCTCTCGCGCGGCGACGACCTGCAGGCCATCGTCGGCCTGGTGCTGATCGGCGCCGGCCTCGCGCTGCTCGACAAAGACAAGGCCTTCCCCGGCTGGTGGGCCATCCTGCCGGTGTTCGGCGCCTTCTTCTGCATCGCCGCCGGCCCCGCGGCCTGGCTGAACCGCCGCGTGCTCGGCTCGCGCCTGATGGTGTGGTTCGGGCTCATCAGCTATCCGCTCTACCTCTGGCACTGGCCGCTGCTGGCCTATGCACGCGTGCTCGAAGGCGGCATGCCCACGCGCAACGTGCGCATCGCCTGCGTGATCGCGGCCGTCGCCCTGGCCTGGGCCACCTGGAAGTGGGTGGAGCAGCCGCTGCGCCACAGCCGCCGCACGGGCGTGGTGCGCAATCTCTCCATCGCCATGGCCGTGCTGTTCGTGCTGGGCCTGCTCGCCTGGGCGCAGCGCCTGCCGCCGCGGCTGAGCGATCCGTACCTGAGCCACGTCGCCGCGGCCACCACCGACTGGGCCTATCCGGACGGCTTGGCGCACACCACCCTGGGCAAGCGGCCCGCCTACACCATCGGCACCGGCCCCAAGCGCGTGCTGCTGTTCGGCGACAGCCACATCGAGCAATACGGACCGCGCGCGGTCGAGATCGCCCGCGACGGCGGTCCCGCCGCGCTGAACACCCTGCTCTTCGCGACCAAGGGCGGCTGCCCGCCGATCCCCAACGTGTTCGAGGACCGGAACGTCGACTGCGACGCCTGGCGCAGCGACATCATCGACTACATCCACGCCACCAGGCCCGATGCCGTCATCATCGGCGGCTGCTGGAACTGCTACTTCATCAAACAGGCCGTGGCGAACCCCGACGGCAACTACGACGAGGGCTACTACTACCGCGACCGCCTCGCCGGCGACCGCAAGTACGCCTTCCGCGGCGGCGGCGGCGTGGAATGGGCGATCAAGTCGCTGGAGTACATCCTCAAGGACCTGTCGCTGCACACACGCGTGTACTTCCTGCTCGACAACCCCATCGGCGACGCCTTCGAGCCCAAGCACCTCATCACCTACGACCGCCTCGGCGCCTGGAGCGTGCAGCGCGTCAGCCCGCGCGTGCCGCTGCCGGGCGACCAGCAGTTCGTCGATGCGCGCCTGCGCGAGCTGGCCGTGCGCAGCGGCGCCACGCTGATCGACCCGCTGCCGACGCTGTGCCCCGATGGCCAGTGCATCCGCACCACCGGGGACGGAACCCCCGTCTACAAGGACTCCGATCACCTGCGCGCCGACTACGCGCGCCAGCACGCAACCTACCTGGACGCGGTGCTCAAGGCAGCGCCTTGAACATCGCCGCAACAAATCGACGCGACCTTGAGAGAAGCGCGAAAAACACGCTATACTCGTGGGCTCATTCCCCGATAGCTCAGTCGGTAGAGCGCCGGACTGTTAATCCGTAGGTCCCTGGTTCGAGCCCAGGTCGGGGAGCCAAACAAACCCTCGTGGTTCTTGAATGCCTCGTCATCTTTTCGATGGCGGGGCATTTTCCTTTTCAGGCGCTCGCCGGCAGCCTAGCGCCGCGACGAAGGCGGCAGCGGCGCCCGCAGGGTCTGCGTGGTGGTATCGATGGCTTCCCGCATGGCCCGGTCCTGCGGTGACTCGCCGGACCAGCCGAAGATCACCCAGAGGCACGCCGCCAGGGCGGCAAGGCCGACGGCCAGGATCAAGGAGAACGAAAGCACGTTGCACGCTCCGAAGGTCGATGCGGTAGAACGATCCAAGGAGCGCGAGTCTGCAATGGGCGCCGGGCCCTCGCGCGGCAGGCCGCCGTCTAGCTCGAACGCTGCTGGCGGCAGACGTTGTCGCCGGTGGTCGTCAATTGCAGCGAGCCGCCCAGCCACTCCAGCCAGGACAGCGTCACCAGGTCCTCGATGTCGGCCTCGGCGATTTCGCTGGCGCGCCTGCGATGGAGCAGGTCGGCGATGTGGGGAAGCTCAACGCGAAGCGCGTCCTGCCTGGACTTGGAGATGGACACGCTGTTCATGCTGGTCTTTCGTGCTGTCTGACCGGCCAGGGTACCACTCGACGCGCCGCACCGCAGCGGCGAAGGGGTGCCCGAAGGGCGGACAACGTGAAATCGCCTACACTTGGGCTTATTGGCCGCAGCGTGCTCGTTGCTGCGGCCCTTGTTTGACACCACCCGGCACCTGCTGCCGCACGGATCGTCGCCAGTCGCACCACACCTGCGCAAGGCTGATCGTCATCCTCCGCTCCTGACGAGCTTCACACCGGCCCGCCACCTCCCCTTTCGGGCGGTCCACCCCCTTCTCTTCTTTCATCGCTGCGCCGCAGCCTCACGGCTTGCCGCAGCCCACCGCTTGCACCGCGCAAGCCCTGCCAGTACATGAACCAACCGACCGCCCACGCAGTGGGCAAGTACCTCGTCACACCGATGACGAAGCTCACCGAGACCGGCCAGTACGCCGCTTCGGTCTCCATCCGCCGCGGCATGCACGACCGCGTGTTCCGGCTCATCCCCTGTTTCGACAGCGCAGCGCGCGCCGCACGCTACGCCCTTACTCAAGGCCGGCATTTCGTGCTGACCAACCAACTGGCTTGAGCACGCCTCTCGCCCAACCACCGAAGGAGTCTCTTGGCCAAGGAAGAACTGATTGAAATGCAGGGGCGCGTCGAGGAAGTGCTGCCCGACTCGCGCTTTCGCGTGACGCTGGACAACGGCCACACGCTCATCTGCTACTCGGGCGGCAAGATGCGCAAGCACCGCATCCGCGTGCTGGCGGGCGACCGGGTCTCGCTCGAGATGTCGCCCTACGACCTCAACAAGGGACGGCTGACCTTCCGGCACCTCGAGCCTCGCTCGCAGGGCGGAGCCCCCGCCGGAGCCCGGCGCCCTGCGCGATAGGCGCCACCGCAACCGCCTCCCCTGCCCTTCGCGGCCTGCGGACCGCACACATCACTCACATTCACTCGAAAGAACATCATGGAAAACAAACTCTACGTCGGCAATCTCTCCTACTCGATGCGCGACGACTCGCTGCGCCAGCACTTCTCGGCCTTCGGCCAAGTCTCCTCGGCCAAGGTCATGATGGAGCGCGACTCGGGGCGCTCCAAGGGCTTCGGCTTCGTGGAGATGGGCTCCTCCGCCGAAGCGCAAGCCGCCATCCAGGGCCTGAACGGCAAGGAAGTGGACGGCCGCGCCCTGACGGTCAACGTCGCGCGCCCCATGGAGCCGCGCTCGGGCGGCGGCTTCGGCGGCGGTGACCGCCGTGGCGGCGGCTATCGCCAACGCGCCTACTGAGCACCAGCCGAACGACCGGCTCGCAGCGTCGAGCCGCCGTCGGACAGGGCCGCGCCGGCATCGTGCCGCGCGGCCTTTTTTTCGCTCATGCGCCGGAGCCCGCGCCTTCGCGGATGATCGGGCCTCGGCAACGAAACCAGCAGGAGACCGCATGGCGCAGCCACCGCAACGACAGGCACCGACGACCATTCTCATCACCGGCGGCGGCCGCGGCATCGGCGCCGCGACGGCGCGGCTGTGCGCCGCCGCCGGCCACGACGTCGCTTTCACCTACAGCGCCCAGCACGATGCCGCGCAGGCGCTGGTGGCGCAGATCGAGGCGCTGGGCCGGCGCGCCTGGGCGGTGCAGGCCGATGTGGCGGACCCCGAGGCGGCGCAGCGCGTGGTCGACGGCATCCCGGCCGGCTTCGGCTCCCTCGCCGGCCTGGTCAACAACGCCGGCATCACCGGGCCGCTGGGGTCCTTCGCCGACACCACCATCGACACGATGCGCCGCGTGCTGGACGTCAACGTGCTGGGCACGATGGCGATGAGCCAGTGCGTGCTGCGGCGCTGGCTGGCCGAAGGCACGGCGGGCAGCATCGTCAATGTCTCGTCCATCGCGGCCACGCTGGGCGCCGCGGGCGAGTACGTGCACTACGCCGCGTCGAAGGCGGCGGTCGAGGGGTTCACGATCGGCCTGGCGCGCGAGGTGGCGGCCAAGGGCATCCGCGTGAACGCCGTGTCTCCCGGCACCGCGCTGACCGACATCCATGCCGCCGCGGGCGAGCCCGGCCGGCCCCAGCGCGTGGCCGCCCGCATCCCGATGCAGCGGCCGGCCGAGGCGCAGGAGATCGCGGAAGCGATCGCATGGCTGCTGTCGGAGCGCGCCTCGTACGTGACGGGCACCGTGCTGAAGGTCGCGGGCGGCCTGTGAGCCGGGCGGAGCTCAGGCGTGCTGGCCCGACCCGCGGGGAAAGCGCTGGATCATCTGCCAGCCCAGCGGCGTGATGGCCGTCACCGTGGCCGGCGGCTGGTGATGGCCGTTGAGCGTCCGCACCGGCTTGGGGATGTCGGCGCGCACATGCCCGGCCAGCGCCAGCATGCGCACTGCATCGACGTCATCGCCCTCCGTCACGGCAATGGGCAGCGTCTGCAGGGCGAGTCGATGAAGCAGTTCCAACGGCATGGCTCGGAGTATTCTGCCGCGCATGCATGGCTGCACGCACGCGGCGGCCGAATCCGGTAATTTTCATCGGCCGGCCGGGCTGCGCGCATGCCCTTCAGCCCAGCCGCACCGGCACGAAGATGCGGTTGTCGCCGCGCTGGATCAGCAGGGCCACCGACTTGTCGGCCTTGGCGACGGCCTCGCGCACCTGCTCGACGCTCCTGGCCGGCGTGCCGTTGATGGCCAGCAGCACGTCGCCCGGCTGCACGCCCGCCATGGCGGACGGCCCGCGCGCATCCTCGACGACGAGGCCGGCCTCGGCGGCGATCTCTCGCTTTTCCTGCGGCTGCAGCGGCCGCAGCGCCAGGCCCAGCCGGCCCTTGCCCGTCGCCTTGTCGGCTTCGGCGACCTGGGCCTTGTCGCCGGCGTTGCCCAGGCTGGCCGTCAACTGCTCGGGACGGCCCTGGCGCCAGATGTCGATGCGCACCTTCTGCCCCGGCGCGAGCTGGCCGATCAGCGCCGGCAGGTCGCCCGAGGCGGTGATGGGCTGCCCATCCACCTTGAGGATCACGTCGCCGGTGCGCAAGCCCGCCTGGTCGGCCGGCCCGCCCTTCTGCACGTTCGACACCAGCGCGCCCTCGGGCTTGTCGAGCTTGAAGGAGTCGGCGAAGGCCTGGTTCACCTCCTGGATGGTCACGCCCAGCTTCGCATGGCTGGCATGGCCGGTGGCGACGATCTGCTCCTTGACCCGCGTGGCCAGGTCGATCGGGATGGCGAACGAGACGCCCTGGTAGCCGCCACTGCGGCTGTAGATCTGCGAGTTGATGCCCACCACCTCGCCGCGCGCATTGAACAGCGGGCCGCCCGAGTTGCCGGGGTTGATGGCGACGTCGGTCTGGATGAAGGGCGTGTAGCTGTCGTCGGGCAGCGAGCGGCCCTTGGCGCTCACCACGCCGACCGTCACGCTGTTCTCGAAGCCGAAGGGCGAGCCGATGGCCAGCACCCATTCGCCGACCTTGAGGTCCTTCGGGTTGCCCAGCGGCACCGTGGGCAGGTTCTTCGCGTCGATCTTGAGCACGGCCACGTCGGTCTTCGGGTCCGCGCCCAGCACCTTGGCCTGGAACTCGCGCCGGTCGGTGAGCTTGACGGTCACCTCCTTCGCGTCCTTGACCACGTGCGCGTTGGTGAGGATCACGCCGTCGGGGCTGACGATGAAGCCCGAGCCCTGCGCATGCGTGGGCATCGGCCGTTGCGGCCCGCGCTGCATGCCCGGCATGCCGAACTGGCGGAAGAACTCGTAGAAGGGATCGTCGGGCGAGAGGCCCTGCGGGCCGTCATCCTCCAGCGCCGTCTTGGTGGTGCCGGTGACGCTGATGTTGACCACGGCCGGGCCGTTGCGCGCGGTGATGACCGAGAAGTCCGGCGCGGCGACGGGCGCGACCATCGGAGCGGCTGTCGCGGTGCCCGTCGCGGCGGGCGGCGTGGCGAGCGCGTTCGCGCTGGTGTAGGCACCAGTCGCGGCCGCGCCCAGGAGGGCGGCGGCTGCCAGGGCCACGGCAAGGCGCTTGGGGGTGTCGATGCGGGTGTTCATGGCGACGTCCTTTCTTCTTCACGAGGCAATGAGCCGAAGCTCGATGCGACGGAATATCGGGCGGGTCGCTTAGGCCCGCCTTAAGCGCCGCGATCAGCGGGCAGGAAAACGCACCGCCACCCGCAAGCCGCCCAGGCGCGGCGAGGTCCCCAGCGCCAGTTGTGCGCCGTGCAGTTGCGCCACCGAATGCACGATGGCCAGGCCCAGCCCGCTGCCCTGCACCGTCGCCTGCGTCTGGCCGGTGCGATAGAAGCGGTCGAGCACGCGCTCGCGCTCGGCCTCGGGCAGGCCGGCACCGGAGTCGTCCACGCACAGCGTCACGCCCTCGCCGTCGGCCGCGATCTCCACGTCGACCCGGCCGCCCTCGGGCGCGTACTTGACCGCGTTGTCCAGCAGGTTGCGCAGCATGATGCGCAGCGCGTCCGGGTGGCCCTGCACGATGGCGGGCCCGGTCGGCGGTGTGCCCAGCCCCAGGTCGATGTCGCGCGCCTGCGCGGCGGGCACGGCGTCACCGATGGCCGAGCGCGCCAGTTCGAGCAGGTCCACCGGCTGGGCGGGCACGCCCGCGGCGGCATTCGCCTCCTGGCGGGCCAGGGCCAGCAGCTGCTCGACCAGCCGGGTGGCGCGGTCGATGCCGGCGGCCAGCCGCTGCGTGGCGACGGTGCGGGCTTCGCCTTCGGGCGCGCGCTGCAGGCCCTGCACCTGCAGCTTGAGCGCCGCCAGCGGCGAGCGCAGTTCGTGCGCCGCGTCGGCCACGAAGTGCTTCTGCGCCTCGAAGGCATGCTGCAGCCGGCCGAACAGCAGGTTCAGCTCGTGCACCAGCGGGCGCACCTCCTCGGGCAGGTCCGCCTCGCTCAGCGGCGAGAGGTCGTCCGCCTGGCGCGAGGCCACCTGGCCGCGCACCCGCGCCACCGGCGCCAGCGAGGCGCTCACGACCCACCACACCACCAGCATCAGCAGCGGCGCCATGAGCGCCACCGGCGCCACCGTGCGCAGCGCCAGCGCGCCGGCCATGTGGCGGCGCGCCGCCATGTCCTGCGCCACCTGGATCACCAGCCCGCGCGACTGCAGCGAGAACACGCGGTAGGTGGTGCCGCGCGCGCCCACGTCGGAAAAGCCCAGCACCGCCCGCTGCGGCAGCGCCGCCTGCTCCGCGGACTCGAAGATGCGCACGCCGTCGGCGGTCCACACCTGCACCACGAACTCGAAGTTCTGCTCCGTCGGCCCCAGCCCGCTGACCGCCGCGCTCGGCGGCAGGCCGGCGCGCAGCGACAGCGCCATCTGCTGCATGTGGTAGTCGAAGATCTGGTCCGCCTCGTGCAGCACCGTGCGGTAGGTGGCGAAAGCCTGCACGCCGCCGGCCAGCACGATCGCCGCCAGCAGGAACCACAGCAGCCGTGCGCGCAGCGACCTCATTCGCCGCCGCTCCAGCGGACGCGCGTCGCCGGCCCGTGGCCGTCGCCCCTGCATCGAAAGGCCGCGGAGCAAGCCATGCGGGAGCGCCCGCGGAACTGGCTCTGCCAGGCCGCTGGGCGAGCCCCCCTCTGGAGGGGGTTGGCGGAGCGCGAAGCGCGCAGACTGGGGGTCGTCATTCTTTCGGCACCGTGTAGCCGACGCCGCGCACGGTGCGGATCAGGTCGGCGCCCAGCTTGCGGCGCAGGCCGTGCACGTACACCTCCACCGCGTTGCTGCTGATCTCGTCCTTCCAGCCGTAGAGCTTCTCCTCGAGCTGGGCGCGCGAGAGCACGATGCCGGGCCGGGCGATCAGCGGCTCCAGCACCGCCCATTCGCGCGCCGACAGCACCACCGGCCTGCCGTCCACCGCCGCCTCGCGGGTCGCGGGGTTCAGGCTCACGCCGCGGTGCTCGAACACCGGCTCGGCCCGCCCGGCGGCGCGGCGCAGCAGCGCGCGGATGCGGGCCAGCAGCTCGTCCAGGTCGTAGGGCTTGAGCACGTAGTCGTCGGCGCCGGCGTCCAGCCCCTGCACGCGCTGCTCGACCGAGTCGCGCGCCGTGGCGATCAGCACCGGCATGCGCTGCTTGCGCGCGCGCAGGGCGCGCAGCACGTCCAGGCCGTCCATCCGGGGCACGCCCAGGTCCAGCAGCACCAGGTCGTAGTCCTGCGTGCGCAGCGCCGTGTCGGCCATCTCGCCGTCCTTGACCCAGTCGACGGCGTAGTGCTCGGCGCGCAGCAGATCGAGCACGGTCTCGCCGATCATCAGGTCGTCTTCGAGCAGCAGCAGGCGCATGGCGTTCGGAGGAAGGAAAGCGGGGTTCGAGATGGAATGCGGCGCCGGAGTTCGCGCGCCCGTTCAGAGGATCGCACGCACCTCCCGCGCCGCCTCGAAGAGCAGCGGCAGCAGCGCATTCTGCAGCGCCGCCGCGTCGCGGCCGGCATCGGAGAGCACCACGTTCAGCGCCGCCACCGTGCGCCCGCGCATGTCGCGCAGCGGCACGGCCAGGGCGCGCACCGCCAGTTCGTGCTCCTCGGCGGCGAAGGCCCAGTCCTGCCGGCGCACCTGCGCCAGCCGCTGGCGCAGCGCCCGCGCCTGCGTCAGGGTGTGGGGCGTCAGCCGCGGCAGCGTGCGGCCCTGCAGCCAGACCCGCAGCTCGGCCGGCGGCAGGCCGGCCAGCAGCACCTGTCCGGTGGACGTGGCGTGCGCCGGCAGCCGCGCGCCCAGGTGCAGGCCGTAGGCCAGCACGCGGTTGGGCGCGCCCAGCGCGCCGCTGCGCGCCACGATGACGACCTCCTCGCCATCGAGCACCACGGCCGAGAAGGACTCGCCCGTCTGCGCCGCCAGCCGGTTGAGCGTGGGCTGCAGCGCCCGCGGCAGCCGCGACGACGCCAGGTAGCTGCCCGAGAAGCGCAGCACCTTGGGCGACATCCAGTAGTAGCTGCCGTCCGTCTCCAGGTAGCCCAGGTGGGCCAGCGTCAGCAGGTGGCGGCGCGCCGCCGCACGGGTGATGCCGGCGCGCGCGGCCGCCAGCGTGGCGTTCAGGCGCTGGCGTTCGGTGTCGAAGCTCTCCAGCACCGCCATGCCCTTGGCGATGCCCTCGATGAAGTCGGCCTTGGCGATGGTCATGGAAAGCGGCAGCTCGGGTGCGGCATTTGCGCGATCATCGCGCAGCGGGTCGCATGATCGCACAGCAGTGCAGGCCGAGGACTGCCGCCGCGCGCCCGGCCTGCCTACGCTCGGCCATCCCCTTTTCGCACCCTTGGAGACACACGCCATGCGCACCCAGATCGCCATCATCGGCGCCGGCCCCTCCGGCCTGCTGCTCGGACAACTGCTGCACCAGGCCGGCATCGACAACGTCGTCGTGGAGCGCCAGACCGGCGACTACGTGCTCGGCCGCATCCGTGCCGGCGTGCTGGAGCAGGTGACGATGGACCTGCTGGCACGTGCCGGCGTGGACGCGCGCGCCAAGGCCGAGGGCCTGCCGCACCACGGCATCGAGCTGCTGTTCCAGGGCGCGCGCCACCGCATCGACCTGCACGGCCTCTCGGGCGGCAAGCAGGTGACGGTGTACGGCCAGACCGAAGTCACGCGCGACCTGATGGAGGCGCGCACCGCCGCCGGCCTGACCACCGTCTACGGCGCCGCCAACGTCAGCCTGCACGACTTCGACGGCAGCGCGCCCCGCGTGCGCTACGAGAAGGACGGCGCCACGCACGAGATCGAGTGCGACTTCATCGCCGGCTGCGACGGCTACCACGGCGTCAGCCGCGCCAGCGTGCCGGCGCAGGCCATCCACCTGCACGAGAAGGTCTACCCCTTCGGCTGGCTGGGCGTGCTGGCCGACGTGCCGCCCGTGTCCGACGAGCTGATCTACTGCAACACGCAGCGCGGCTTCGCCCTGTGCAGCATGCGCAGCCACACGCGCAGCCGCTACTACGTGCAGGTGCCGCTGGAGGAGCGGGTCGAGAACTGGAGCGATGAGGCCTTCTGGAACGAGCTGCGCGCCCGCCTGGACCCCGAGGCGCGCGAGCGCCTGGTCACCGGCCCCTCGCTGGAGAAGAGCATCGCGCCGCTGCGCAGCTTCGTGGCCGAGCCGATGCGCTTCGGCCGCCTGTTCCTGGCCGGCGACGCGGCGCACATCGTGCCGCCGACCGGCGCCAAGGGCCTGAACCTCGCCGCGGGCGACGTCGGCTACCTCTCGGAAGCCTTCATCCGCCACTATGCCGAGCGCAGCACCGCCGCGCTGGACCGCTATTCCGAGCTGTGCCTGCGCCGGGTGTGGAAGGCGGAGCGCTTCTCGTGGTGGTTCACCTCGCTGATGCACCGCTTCCCGGCCGAGGGTGAGTTCGGCCAGAAGATCCAGGAAGCCGAGCTGGACTACCTGGTCCACTCGAAGGCGGCCTCCACCTCCCTGGCCGAGAACTACGTGGGCCTGCCGATGGAATCGTTCTGAGCGCGGCTCGGCCGAGAATGGGCGCTCCCCTCCACGCCCATCCCGACCGATCTTGCAGCCCCGCCACCGCCCCCTGACCTGGCTCGAACCCGGCGCACCCTTCCCGCCGGTGGCCGCCGCCTGGGCGGAGGGCGATCCGGTGCCCGGCCTGCTGGCCGGCGGCGGCGCGCTGGACGTCGACACGCTGCTGGACGCCTACCGGCACGGCATCTTCCCCTGGTTCGGCGACGAGCAGCCCATCCTGTGGTGGAGCCCCGACCCGCGCATGGTGCTGCCGGTGGCCGGGTTCCGCCTGCACCGCTCGCTGCGCAAGGCGCTGCAGGCCTTCCGCGCCGACGCGGCGCGCTGCGAGATCCGCGTGGACCACGGCTTCGCCGCCGTCATCGCCGCCTGCGCCGAGGCGCCGCGCGCCGGCCAGTCGGGCACCTGGATCGTGCCCGAGATGCAGGCGGCCTACCTCGCCCTGCACCGGGCCGGCCACGCCCACAGCGTCGAGACCTGGATCGACGGCGAGCTGGCCGGCGGCCTGTACTGCGTCGGCATCGGGCGGATGGTGTTCGGCGAGTCGATGTTCGCCCGCCGCACCGACGCCTCGAAGATCGCCCTGGCGGCGCTGGTGTGCCTGTGCCGACGGCACGGCGTCGAGGCGATCGACTGCCAGCAGAACACCCGCCACCTGGCCAGCCTGGGCGCGTGCGAATGGCCGCGCGAGCGCTTCGTCGCCCACGTGGAACGGGCCACCGCGCTGCCCCCGCCGCCGTCATGGCGCTTCGAATCCCTATACTGGAACGAACTCCTGCCGCCAGCCCTCGTGCCGTGACGCATCTCAAGGATCTTCCGCTCCAGACGCTGCAGTTCTACGCCACGGCGCCCTACCCGTGCAGCTACCTGCCGGCGCGCCAGGCCCGCTCGCAGGTGGCCACGCCCAGCCACCAGATCAACAACGACGTCTATTCCGACCTGGTGACGGGAGGCTTCCGCCGCAGCGGCATGTTCACCTACCGGCCTTACTGCGACGGCTGCCGCGCCTGCGTGCCGCTGCGCGTGCTGGCCGACCGCTTCCAACCCACCCGCAGCCAGCGCCGCGCCTGGAAGCGGCACGCCGGCCTGCAGGTGCGCGTGCTGCGCCTGTGCTTCGTGCCGGAGCACTACCAGCTCTACCTGCGCTACCAGAACGGCCGCCACGCCGGCGGCGGCATGGACCACGACAGCATCGACCAGTACACCCAGTTCCTGCTGCAAAGCCGCGTCAACTCGCGGCTGGTGGAGTTCCGCGAGACGCGGCCCGACGGCAGCCCCGGCGCGCTGAAGATGGTGTCGATCCTGGACGTGCTCAACGACGGCATCTCGGCCGTCTACACCTTCTACGAGCCCGAGCCCGGCACCGCCTACGGCACCTATGGCGTGCTGTGGCAGATCGCCCAGGCGCGCGAGCTGCGGCTGCCGCACGTCTACCTGGGCTACTGGATCGCCGAGAGCGACAAGATGGCCTACAAGGCGCGCTTCGAGCCGCACGAGGTGCTGGTCGGCGGCCGCTGGCAGTCACCCGCCGGCGACAGGATCTGATTTCACGTAATAAAATGGCAGGCGTTGCCGAACGCCCTGCCCTCATGAGAAAAGCCCAAGCCGACGCCCCCGCCACCCCGGTCATCCAGGTCATCGAGCGCATGTTCGCGCTGATCGACGTGCTGGCCTCGCGCGAGGAGGCGATCTCGCTCAAGGAGATCAGCGAGAAGACCGGGCTGCACCCTTCCACCACCCACCGCATCCTCAACGACCTGGCGGTCGGCCGCTTCGTCGACCGGCCCGAGGCCGGCAGCTATCGGCTGGGCATGCGGCTGCTGGAGCTGGGCAACCTGGTCAAGGCGCGGCTGAACGTGCGCGACGCGGCGCTCGGCCCGATGCGCGAGCTGCACCGGCTGACGCAGCAGCCCGTCAACCTGAGCGTGCGCCAGGGCGACGAGATCGTCTACGTGGAGCGCGCCTACAGCGAGCGCTCGGGCATGCAGGTGGTGCGCGCCATCGGCGGCCGCGCGCCGCTGCACCTCACCTCCACCGGCAAGCTCTTCCTGGCCGCCGAGGACCCGCAGCGCGTGCGCACCTACGCCACCCGCACCGGGCTGGCCGGCCATACGCGCAACAGCATCACCCAGTTGCCGGTGCTGGAGCGCGAGCTCTCCCGCGCCCGCCAGTACGGCATCGCCCGCGACAACGAGGAACTGGAACTGGGCGTGCGTTGCATGGCCGCCGGCATCTACGACGACCAGGGCAAGCTGGTGGCGGGGCTGTCGATCTCGGCCCCGGCGGACCGGCTGGACGACGGCTGGCTGCCCAAGCTGCAGGCCACCGCCAACGACATCTCGGCGGCGCTGGGGTACACCGGCGCCGCGCCGGGCGACGGGGCTGCCGCATCGGCATGAAGAATGGCCCCTCGGCCAACCGCTTCGCGCTTGCCCGATCCCCCGAGGGCATGCTTTTTCATCTTGGGGCGGCCCGGCGATGAAAAAGGGGCCTTCAGGCCCCTTTTTTCTTCTCGTTGCAGGATCAGCGCCTGCCGCCCTCAACTCGCCGCCTGCGCGCTCAACGCATGGAAGTGGGTGGACTCCACCCAGCGGCGCACGCGTTCCGCATCAGCGATCCGGCTGAACTTGCCGGCCGAATCCAGGAACACCATGATGATCTTGCGCCCGGCCACTTTGGCCTGCATCACCAGGCACTGGCCCGCCTCGGAGATGTAGCCCGTCTTCTGCAGGCCGATGTCCCAGTCGGGGCTGCGCACCAGCCGGTTGGTGGTGTTGAACTGCAGCACGCGGTTGCCGATCTCGACCTGGTGCTCCGGCGAGGTCGTCAGTTCGCGCAGCAGCGCGTCGCTGGACGCCGCGCTCACCAGGGTGGCCAAGTCCTGCGCCGTCGACTGGTTGCGCGGCGACAGGCCGGTGGGCTCGACGTAGCGGGTGTCGTGCATACCCAGCATGCGCGCCTTGGCGTTCATCACGCTCACGAAGGTGCTCATGCCGCCGGGATAGGTGCGGCCCAGCGCATGCGCGGCGCGGTTCTCGCTGGACATCAGCGCCAGGTGCAGCAGTTCGCCGCGCGAGAGCGTCGAGCCCACGCGCAGGCGCGAACTGCTGCCCTTTTCCGTGTCGACGTCGTCCTGCGTGATGGTGACGAGCTCGTCCATCGGCAGGCGCGCCTCGCTGATGAGCAGGCCCGTCATCAGCTTGGTCAGCGAGGCGATGGGCAGCACCGCATGGTCGTTCTTGCTGAACAGCACCTCGCGCGTGTCCTGGTCGATCACCAGGGCAGCGCTGGAGCGCAGATCGAGCGGATCGTCGGTGTTCTGCAGCCCGGCCATCTGGCCGAAGGACAGCCGCGGCGGCGGCACGTCGGCCACCCGCACCACGGAACGGCGCTGCACCGCCACCACCGTCTTGCCGCCCTTCTTGCGCACCGTCGCCACCACGTTGCGGCCGCCGCGCACCACGCGGTCGGCCGACGCCGTGCGCTTGGAGGACGCAGCCTTCCTGGCGCTCTTGCTCTTGGATTGGGAGGCAGCCGCCGCCTTCGATTTGCCGCTGGCGCTCGCCACGGCCTTCTTCGCACTGGCGGCCGGTTTCTTGGCCGCAGCCTTGGCGGCATGCGCGCCCGGCAGCAGGAAGGCCGAGGCGCACAGCGCGATGGCGAACAGGCGCAGAGCGCCGGTCAGACGCCGGGAGAAGGCTCGAGGCGTAACCAAAGGTACGGGGGCTTCGGGCATCAATAAATCTCCAGCGGCGTCATAACAGGTGCCGCAGTCTATCCAATTAGAAAAAGGGCCGCAATATCAGTTACTTGCGTTCCCTTCTTCATTTCAAGAGCCAGAAACGCCCGAAAACCTACCCCTGCGCCGCCACTCGTTCAGCTTGGCTCTGTAACTTGTTGAGAGCACTCAGATATGCCTTGGCGGAAGCGACGACGATATCGGGATCTGCCCCCACGCCGTTGACGACCCGCCCGGCATTTTGTAACCGAACTGTAACTTCCCCTTGGCTTTCGGTCGAGCCCGAAATGGCGTTGACCGAGTAAAGCACCATCTCTGCGCCGCTTTTCACGTGCGACTCGATGGCCTTGAGGGACGCGTCGACCGGCCCGTTGCCGTCCGATTCTCCCGTCACCTCCCTGCCCTCGACGGTGAACACCACCCGGGCGTGGGGGCGCTCGCCGGTCTCGCTGTGCTGGGCCAGCGAGACGAAGCCGAAGCGCTCGCCGACGTTCGAGCCGCTCTCGTCGCTGACCAGCGCCAGGATGTCCTCGTCGAAGATCTCGGCCTTGCGGTCGGCCAGTTCCTTGAAGCGCAGGAAGGCGGCGTTGACGTCGGCTTCGCTGTCCATCTCCACGCCCAGTTCCTGCAGGCGCTGCTTGAAGGCGTTGCGGCCCGAGAGCTTGCCCAGCACGATCTTGTTGGCGCTCCAGCCCACGTCCTCGGCGCGCATGATCTCGTAGGTGTCGCGCGCCTTGAGCACGCCGTCCTGGTGGATGCCCGAGGCGTGCGCGAAGGCGTTGGCGCCGACCACCGCCTTGTTGGGCTGCACCACGAAACCGGTGGTCTGGCTGACCATGCGGCTGGCCGGCACGATGTGCTCGGTGGCGATGCCCACGTCCAGGCCGAAGTAGTCCCTGCGGGTCTTCACGGCCATCACGATCTCCTCGAGCGAGCAGTTGCCGGCACGCTCGCCCAGGCCGTTGATGGTGCACTCCACCTGGCGCGCACCGCCGATCTTCACGCCGGCCAGCGAGTTGGCCACGGCCATGCCCAGGTCGTTGTGGCAGTGCACGGACCAGACGGCCTTGTCGCTGTTCGGGATGCGCTCGCGCAGCGTGCGGATGAAGTTGCCGTACAGCTCGGGGATCGCGTAGCCGACGGTGTCGGGCACGTTGATGGTGGTGGCGCCCTCGGCGATCACCGTCTCCAGCACACGGCACAGGAAGTCCACGTCGCTGCGGTAGCCGTCCTCGGGGCTGAACTCCACGTCGGCCACCTTGTTGCGCGCGAAGCGCACCGCCAGCCGGGCCTGCTCGTGCACCTCCTCGGGCGACATGCGCAGCTTCTTCTCCATGTGCAGCGGGCTGGTCGCGATGAAGGTGTGGATGCGCCCGCGCGCCGCGCCCTCGAGCGCCTCGGCGGCGCGCGAGATGTCGCGGTCGTTGGCGCGCGAGAGGCCGCACACCACCGAGTCCTTGATCGTGTTGGCGATGGCCTTCACGCACTCGAAGTCGCCGTTGGAACTGGCCGGGAAGCCCGCCTCGATCACGTCGACCTTCAGCCGCTCGAGCTGCTTGGCGATGCGCATCTTCTCGTCGCGCGTCATCGAGGCGCCGGGCGACTGCTCGCCGTCGCGCAGGGTGGTGTCGAAAATGATCAGCTTGTCGGTCATCGTGTGCTCCTTTGTGTCGTCCGAACCACCCTGCGCGCAGGCTCAGGCCGCGACGGCTTCTTCGGCAGCCTGCGATTGTGCCCCGCCGCCGGCGCCCTGCTGCGCCCGCTGCACGCCGCAGACGATCGCCTTGAAGGCGGCGGCCGTGGTGTCGGCGTCGATGCCCACGCCGAACAGCGTCTGCGAGTCGTCCACCCGCATCTCGACGTAGGCGACCGAGCGCGCGTCGGCGCCGCCGCCGATGGCGTGCTGCTGGTAGTCGATCACGCGGACGGCATGGCCGGTGGCCTGCTCCAGCGCGCGGCTAAAGGCGTCGATCGGCCCGTTGCCGCGCCCTTCGACGGCATGCACCTCGCCGGCCCACGCCAGGTCGCCGTGCATCGACACGACGCCCCCATCGTGCGCCTCGACCACGTGGTGGCGCAGGCCGTGCTCCGTGTCCATGCGGTACTCGCTGCGGAAGATCTGCCAGATGTCGGCGGCGGTGAGCTCCTTGCCCTCGGTGTCCATCACGCGCTGAACCGCCTGGCTGAACTCGATCTGCAGGCGGCGCGGCAAGGCCAGGCCGTATTCGCTCTCGAGCAGGTACGAGATGCCGCCCTTGCCCGACTGGCTGTTGACGCGGATCACCGCCTCGTAGCTGCGGCCCACGTCCTTCGGGTCGATGGGCAGGTAGGGCATGTCCCAGATCTCGTCTTCCCTGCGCGCGGCGAAGGCCTTCTTGATCGCGTCCTGGTGCGAGCCCGAGAAGGAGGTGTAGACGAGATCGCCCACATAGGGATGGCGCGGATGCACCGGGATCTGGTTGCAGTGCTCGACCGTGGCGCGGATCTCGTCGATGTTGGAGAAGTCCAGCCCCGGCGAGACGCCCTGCGTGTAGAGGTTGAGCGCGACGTTCACGACGTCGAGGTTGCCGGTGCGCTCGCCGTTGCCGAACAGGCAGCCCTCGAGGCGGTCGGCACCGGCCATCAGCGCGAACTCGGCCGCCGCCGTGCCGGTGCCGCGGTCGTTGTGCGGATGGACGGAGAGGACGATCGCATCGCGCCGCGCGAGGTGGCGGTGCATCCACTCGATCATGTCCGCGAAGATGTTGGGCGTGGAGTGCTCCACCGTCGAAGGCAGGTTGACGATGCACTTGGCCTGCGGCGTCGGCGCCCACACCTCGGTCACCGCATCGACCACGCGCTTGGAGAAGGCCAGGTCGGTGCCGGAGAACATCTCGGGCGAGTACTGGAAGGTCCACTGCGTGTCCGGCTGGCGCGCAGCCTGTTCCTTGAACATGCGGGCATGGCTCACCGCCAGTTCGACGATGCCGTCCTCGTCGAGGCCGAGCACCACGCGGCGCATCACCGGCGCAACGGCGTTGTAGAGGTGGACGATGGCGCGCGGCACGCCCTGCAAGGCCTCGAAGGTGCGCTCGATGAGATGGTCGCGCGCCTGCGTGAGCACCTGGATCGTCACGTCGTCGGGGATGCGGTCCTCCTCGATCAGCTTGCGCACGAAGTCGAACTCGGTCTGCGAGGCGGAGGGGAAGCCGACCTCGATCTCCTTGAAGCCGATCGCCACGAGCGTCTCGAACATGCGCATCTTGCGCGCCACGTCCATCGGCTCGACCAGGGCCTGGTTGCCGTCGCGCAGGTCGGTCGACAGCCAGATCGGCGCCCGGGTCAGGACGGCATCGGGCCAGGTGCGGTCCTTGAGGCCGACGGGCGCGAAGGCGCGGTACTTGGTGCTGGGTTGCTGGAGCATGTCGATTTCTCTGCGTTGGTTGAACCGACCAGCAACACCCAAAAACAAAACGGCCCGTTGCTGGTGCGAACGGGCCGTGAGGTCTGCGTGTGTACGCGTGCGCGCTACCGCCTCCGCCCGTGCGGGGGAATCAGTAGTAGGGCCAGCGACATCGCGTTCATGGGAGCGGCGACTTTAGCACACATCTTCTCAACGATGCAGGCCCTGCTCATCGGGCTCGTCGGTGGAGACGCTGATCACGCTGACCGGATGCCCCTTGGCCTTGCGCCAGGCATAGATCACGTAGCCGCTGAAGCCGTAGGCCACGAACAGCAGGAACAGCACCGTCGGCGGGTGGATGTTGATCACGGCGATGCCCAGCGCGATGAGCACGATGGTGGCGAAGGGCACACTCCTTTTCACCTGCATGTCCTTGAAGCTGTAGAAGGGCGCGTTGGTCACCATCGTCAGCCCGGCATACAGGGTGAAGAAGAAGGTGATCCAGGTGATGTGCTGCCAGGACAGGTCGAAGGCACCGGTGCCGCGCTTGCCCCAGTCGGTGACCAGCCAGATGAAGCCGGTGACCAGCGCCGCCGCCGCCGGCGAGGGCAGCCCCTGGAACCAGCGCTTGTCCACCACGCCGGTGTTGACGTTGAAGCGCGCCAGGCGCAGCGCCGCGCAGGCACAGTAGACGAAGGCGGCGATCCAGCCCCAGCGACCCATGCCCTTGAGCGACCACTCGTAGGCGATCAGCGCCGGTGCGGCGCCGAAGGACACCATGTCCGACAGCGAGTCCATCTGCTCGCCGAAGGCGCTCTGCGTGTTGGTCATCCGCGCCACGCGGCCGTCCAGGCTGTCCAGCACCATCGCCGCGAACACGCCGACGGTGGCCAGGTCGAAGCGCCCGTTCATCGCCATCACGATGGCGTAGAAACCGCCGAACAGCGCGGCCAGCGTGAACAGGTTGGGCAGGATGTAAATGCCCTTGCGGCGCTTGCGTGGAAGCGGTTCGCTTGCGGGCGTGTCGTCATGCATGAAATCGGCCTCCGGCACCCGCGCAGCACGCGGGGAAACGCAGTGTAGTCAACGAAAAAGGGCCACCGCCTTCGCGGTGGCCCTTGTTTCGGCGGGAATCCCGGATCAGTTGCGGGTCTGGTCGACCAGCTTGTTCTTCTTGATCCAGGGCATCATGGCGCGCAGCTTCTCGCCCACCACCTCGATCTGGTGCTCGGCGTTCAGGCGGCGGCGGCTGATCAGCGTCGGGGCGCCGGCCGCATTCTCCAGCACGAAGCTCTTGGCGTACTCGCCCGTCTGGATGTCGCGCAGCACCTTCTTCATCGTGGCCTTGGTCTCGTCGGTCACGATGCGCGGCCCGGTCACGTACTCGCCGTACTCGGCGTTGTTCGAGATCGAGTAGTTCATGTTGGCGATGCCGCCTTCGTAGATCAGGTCCACGATCAGCTTGAGCTCGTGCAGGCACTCGAAGTAGGCCATCTCGGGCGCATAGCCGGCTTCCACCAGCGTCTCGAAGCCGGCCTTGATCAGCTCCACGGTGCCGCCGCACAGCACGGCCTGCTCGCCGAACAGGTCGGTCTCGGTCTCTTCGCGGAAGTTGGTCTCGATGATGCCGGCCTTGCCGCCGCCGTTGGCCATGGCGTAGGACAGGGCCAGGTCGCGCGCCTTGCCGCTCTTGTCCTGGTGCACGGCCACGAGGTGGGGCACGCCGCCGCCTTGCGTGTAGGTGCTGCGCACGGTGTGGCCGGGGGCCTTGGGTGCGACCATCCACACGTCCAGGTCGGCGCGCGGCTGCACGAAGCCGTAGTGCACGTTGAAGCCGTGCGCGAAGACCAGCGAGGCGCCTTCCTTGATGTTGGGCGCCACGTCGTTCTTGTAGACGCTGGCGATCTGCTCGTCGGGCAGCAGGATCATCACGACGTCGGCCTGCTTCACCGCCTCGGCCACCTCGGCCACCTTCAGGCCGGCCTTCTCGACCTTCGGCCAGGAGGCGCCGCCCTTGCGCAGGCCGACCACGACCTTCACGCCGCTGTCGTTCAGGTTCTGCGCGTGCGCATGGCCCTGCGAGCCGTAGCCGATGATGGCGACGGTCTTGCCCTTGATGAGGCTCAGGTCGCAGTCCTTGTCGTAAAACACCTTCATGTTCGTTCTCCGTGATGAATCAAATGCCCGTTCGCCCCGAGCCTGTCGAAGGGCTCTGCCAGGGCTTCGACAGGCTCAGCCCGAACGGGTGAAGAGCTGAGCCTGCAAAGTGAAGCGTCAGACGCGCAGGATCCGCTCGCCGCGGCCGATGCCGCTCGGGCCGGTGCGCACCGTCTCCAGGATGGCGCTGCGGTCGATGGCGTCGAGGAAGGCGTCGTTCTTGCCGTGGTCGCCGGTGAGCTCGATGGTGTAGCTCTTGTCGGTGACGTCGATGATGCGGCCGCGGAAGATGTCGACCATGCGCTTCATCTCCTCGCGCTCCTTGCCCACCGCGCGTACCTTCACCATCATGAGCTCGCGCTCGGTGTAGGCGCCCTCGGTCAGGTCGACCACCTTCACCACCTCGATCAGGCGGTTCAGGTGCTTGGTGATCTGCTCGATGATGTCGTCGGAGCCGGTGGTCTGGATGGTCATCCGCGACAGGCTCGCGTCCTCGGTCGGCGCGACGGTCAGCGATTCGATGTTGTAGCCGCGGGCCGAGAACAGGCCCACCACGCGGGACAGTGCGCCGGGTTCGTTCTCCAGCAGCACGGCGATGATGTGTTTCATTTGCTTGATTCCTCTTTTCGCCGCCCTCCCCTGCGCACGGTAATGCGCAGGCTCGGCGGGCAATAGATTCGTCGAAAAGGAGCCGTGCCTGCGCAGCAGGCCGGCTGGTCGTCCGTTTACAGATCCTCGCTGCCGAGCAGCATCTCGGTGATGCCCTTGCCGGCCTGCACCATCGGGAAGACGTTCTCGGTGGGGTCGGTGCGGAAGTCCATGAACACCGTGCGGTCCTTGAGCTTGCGCGCCTCGCGCAGCGCCGGCTCCACGTCCTCGGGCCGTTCGATCAGCATGCCGACGTGGCCATAGGCCTCGGCCAGCTTCACGAAGTTGGGCAGCGCGTCCATGTAGCTGTGGCTGTAGCGGCCGGAGTACTCGATCTCCTGCCACTGGCGCACCATGCCCAGGTAGCGGTTGTTCAGCGAGACGATCTTGATCGGCGTGTTGTACTGCAGGCAGGTGGACAGCTCCTGGATGCACATCTGCACCGAGCCCTCGCCGGTGATGGTGAACACCTCGGCCTCCGGCTTGGCCAGCTTGATGCCCATCGCGTAGGGGATGCCCACGCCCATGGTGCCCAGGCCGCCGGAGTTGATCCACCGGCGCGGCTCGTCGAAGCGGTAGTACTGCGCGGCCCACATCTGGTGCTGGCCGACGTCCGAGCAGATGTAGGTCTCGGTGTCCTTGGTCATGTTCCACAGCGTCTCGACGACCTTCTGCGGCTTGATGACTTCCTTGTTGTTGCTGTCGTACTTCAGGCAGTCGCGGCTGCGCCATCCCTCGATGGTCTTCCACCAGTCGGCCAGCGCGGCGGCGTCGGGCTTGGTGCTGCTCTCGCGCACCATCGAGATCAGCTCGGTCAGGACGTCCTTGACGTCGCCCACGATCGGGATGTCCACCTTCACCCGCTTGGAGATGGAGGACGGGTCGATGTCGACGTGGATGATCTTGCGCTCGTTCTGCGCGAAGTGCTTCGGGTTGCCGATCACGCGGTCGTCGAAGCGCGCGCCCACCGCCAGCAGCACGTCGCAGTTCTGCATCGCGTTGTTGGCCTCGATGGTGCCGTGCATGCCCAGCATGCCGAGGAACTTGCGGTCGCTCGCCGGGTAGGCGCCCAGGCCCATCAGCGTGTTGGTGACCGGGTAGCCCAGCATGTCCACCAGCGTGCGCAGCTCGTTGCAGGCGTTGCCCAGCAGCACGCCGCCGCCGGTGTAGATGTAGGGGCGCTTGGCGCCCAGCAGCAGTTGCAGCGCCTTGCGGATCTGGCCGCCGTGGCCCTTCTTCACCGGGTTGTACGAGCGCATCTCCACCTTCTCGGGGTAGCCGTGGTAGGCCACCTTCTTGAAGGAGACGTCCTTGGGGATATCGACCACCACCGGGCCGGGGCGGCCGGTGCGCGCGATGTGGAAGGCCTTCTTCATCGTCAGCGCGATGTCCTTCGCGTCCTTGACGAGGAAGTTGTGCTTGACGATGGGGCGGGTGATGCCCACGGTGTCGCACTCCTGGAAGGCGTCCTGCCCGATGGCGGGCGTGGGCACCTGGCCGGCGATGATCACCATCGGGATCGAATCCATGTAGGCGGTGGCGATGCCGGTGACCGCGTTGGTCAGGCCAGGGCCGGAGGTGACCAGCGCCACGCCGACGTCGCCGGTGGCGCGGGCGTAGCCGTCGGCCGCGTGCACCGCCGCCTGCTCGTGGCGCACCAGCACGTGCTGCATGGTGTCCTGCTTGTAGAGCGCGTCGTAGATGTAGAGGACGGCGCCGCCGGGATAGCCCCAGATGTACTTGACGCCTTCGGCCTGCAGTGCCTTGACCAGCACCTCGGAGCCCATGAGTTCCTGTGTCTGGCTGCCGGTGGCCGCGGCGGCAGAGGCGAGTTCGGCCTTGGAGATTTCCATGTCAGATCAACCTTTCGAGTTTTCGGGAACGAAAAACCTTGGGTGCCCCTTGCCAGCCCTTGTGGGACCGCGTCGGGACTTGAGGCCAAAACCATGGGCGGCAAGGATGTTCCGCCGGGCAGTGACCCGTTTGCCATTTGAGCGAAGCCTTGCATTATGGCACTGCTGCCGGCGAGTCCGGGGCCGGGTGCCATAATTCGCGCGCCGAGGCACCGCCCCCGACGGTGCCCGCCCCTCCTTCCCCACGCCCGCGCGCCCTTTCGCTTGGCCACCGAACAAGAACTTTCCGACTTCCTCAAGAGCGTGGAGAAGCGGGCGTTCAAGCGCTGCGTCTACCACGTGCGCGACGAGGAAGCGGCGCTGGACATCGTGCAGGACAGCATGATGAAGCTGGCCGAGCACTACGGCGACAAGCCGCCTGCCGAACTGCCCCTGCTGTTCCAGCGCATCCTGTCGAACTGCACGCTGGATTGGTTCAGGCGCCAGAAGACGCGGCGCGCGCTGTTCTCCAACCTCAGCGACTTCGACGGCGGGGACGGCGACGGGCCGGCCGACTTCGACCTGCTGGAAAGCCTCGCCGCCACCGTGGACACCCGCGAGACGGAAAGTGCCGAGGACAGCACCCGCCGCGCGCAGATCTTTTACGCGATCGAGGCCGAGATCGCCGCCCTGCCCGCCCGTCAACGCGAGGCTTTTCTGCTGCGTTACTGGGAGGACATGGACGTGTCCGAGACGGCTGCCGCCATGGGCTGCTCCGAAGGCAGCGTCAAGACGCACTGCTCGCGTGCCGTCCATGCCCTGGGCAAGGCGCTCAAGGCCAAGGGAATCCAGCTATGAACCCGACTTCGACCCCTTCTTCCGGCGCCCTGGAAGAGCGCTTCGGCCGTGCCGTCGCCGCCCGCCTGTCCACAGGCGAGGCCGCGCTGCCGCACGACGTTGCGGAGCGCCTGCGCGCGGCGCGCATGCAGGCGCTGGCGCGGCGCAAGCCGGCGCAGGCGCACACACCCGCCGTGGTGGCCGGCCGCTCCGGCACGGCCGCCGTGCTGGGGCGGGGCGACTGGCTGAGCCGGCTGGCGACGGTGCTGCCCCTGCTCGCGCTGCTGGTCGGGCTGGTCGCCATCTCGGCTTGGCAGGACGAACAGCGCGCCAGCGAGATGGCCGATGTGGATGCCGCCCTGCTCACGGACGACCTGCCCCCCGCCGCCTACACCGATCCGGGCTTCGCGCAGTACCTCCTGCGCGAGGCCGCGGCCGCGCATTGATCGATGCCCCAGCGGATGCATCGCCCGTCGCTGCGCGCCGCCGTGCTGGCGGCATGCCTGCTCGCCTTCGGCGGGGGAACGGCTGCGCTGGCCGGGCCGCCCTCCCCGGGCCCCGCCAAGGCAGGCGGCACCAAGCCCGCCCGCGCCGCGGCTCGCCCGCTGTGGCATGAGCTGACAGCCGACCAGCAGGCCGCCCTGCACCCCCTCGCCAAGCTCTGGAACAGCCTGGGCGAAGCCCATAAGCGCAAGTGGCTGGCGCTGTCGGGCAACTTCTCGCGGATGAGTGCGGAAGAGCAGGCCACGCTGCACAGCCGCATGACCGAATGGAGCACCCTCAGCCCACGCCAGCGGGCGCGAGCGCGCCTGAACTTCGCCGAAATCAGGCGGCTGGCCCCCCCGGACGAGCGCAAGGCGAAGTGGGAGGCCTACCAGGCGCTCAGCGAGGAAGAGCGGCGCCGGCTGGCGGCCAGCGCCGCCGCCGTGCCCGCCACCACCGCGATGCCGGTGCGTCCGGTGCCTGCTCGCAAGCTGGCGCCGGTGCCGGCCGACGCCCTGCATGATCCCCGCAGCGCCCCGCGCATCCAGCTGGAGCCGCCGCCCGTGCAGGGCCCCCTGCTGGCGCCCGCCGCCAGAGGAGCGGACCGGCCCGCCCGCTAGCCGGCGCCGCCGGTGCACGAGAATGCGGGGATGCTTCCGCGCACCTCGCCGCCAGACTCCCCCACCACCCGACCGCCACCTGCCCCGGACGCCACCGGCACCACACCCGCCGCACCCGACCTGAAGACGCCCGGCCTGTGGCGGCGGATGGCCTGCTGGCTGTACGAAGGCATGCTGATGTTCGCCGTGGTCTTCGTCGCGGACTACCTGTTCAGCGCCCTCACCCAGACCCGGCACGGCCTGCAGAACCGCCACGGCCAGCAGGCCTTCCTGTTCGTCGTCATCGGCATCTACTTCACCTGGTTCTGGTCGCGCGGCCAGACGCTGGCCATGAAGACCTGGCACATCCGCGTCGTCGACCGCCACGGCCGCCCGCTGACGCAGCCGCGCGCGCTGCTGCGCTACGTGCTCTCGTGGGTCTGGTTCCTGCCGCCGCTGGCCGGCATCTGGGCCTCGGGCGTGCCGATGTCGGCCGGGCAACAGACGGTGCTGCTGATCGGCTGGATCGCCGTCTGGGCGCTGCTGGCGCGCTTCCACCCGCAGCGCCAGTTCTGGCACGACGCCTGGGCCGGTACGCGGCTGGTGTCCACCGAGGGAGCCCGCCGATGAGCACCCCGCTGCCCACCGAGCCGGCTGTCGTCAACCCGCAGAAGTCCCGGCGCGGCCTGAACCGCCTGTGGCACGCCGCGGGCTACTCGCTCAACGGCCTGCGGGCCGGCTGGGGCGAGCCGGCCTTCCGCATGGAGGCGCTGCTGGCGGTCGTCCTGGTGCCGCTGGCCTTCTGGCTGGGCCGCGACTGGGCCGAGGTGGCGCTGCTGGCCGGCAGCGTGGTGCTGCTGATGATCGTGGAGCTGCTGAACACGGCGGTGGAGGCGGCCATCGACCGCATCGGCCCCGAATGGCACGACCTGTCCAAGCGCGCCAAGGACATGGGCAGCGCGGCAGTGTTCCTGGCCTCGCTGCTGTCCGCCTGCATCTGGCTGGCGGCGCTGTGGCAGCGCTTTCTCGCGTCCTGAGCGAAGGGGCGCGCATGGTTCCCGAATCTCCGATGACCTCCTCCTCTTCTTCGTCTTCTTCCCGCTTCTCGGTCTGCGTGTATTGCGGTTCGCGCGCCGGCGCCGACACGGCCTATGCCGCGGCAGCCACCGCCGTCGGGACCTGGATCGGCCGCCAGCGCGGCCAGCTGGTCTACGGCGGCGGCCGCACCGGCCTGATGGGCACTGTCGCCGAAGCCGCGCGCGCGGCGGGCGCCCGCGTGGTCGGCATCATCCCGAAGGCGCTGGTGGACCGCGAACTGGCCAACCCGCTGTGCGACGAGCTGCACGTGGTCGACACCATGCACGAACGCAAGGCCATGATGGGCGAGCGCGCCGACGCCTTCCTGGCCCTGCCAGGCGGCATCGGCACCTTCGAGGAGCTGTTCGAGATCTGGACCTGGCGCCAGTTGGGCTACCACGACAAGCCCGTCGGCATCCTCGACGTGGCGGGCTACTACGAAGGACTGCTGTCCTTCCTCGCCGGCAGCGTGCGTGCCGGCTTCATGGGCGAATGGCAGATGGACCTGGTGCGCACCGGCACCCAGCCCGAGGCGCTGCTGGAGGCCCTGCGCACCGAGGCCGCCGCCCACCCGCGCGGCGACCAGTTGGCGCAGGTCGTCTGATGCCCTCCGCCGGGGCGGGCGTCAGATGGCGCCGTCGTCCTCCTCGCCCGTGCGGATGCGCACCACGCGCTCCACGTTCGTGACGAAGATCTTGCCGTCGCCGATCTTGCCGGTGCGCGCGGCCGAGACGATCGCCTCCACGCAGCGGTCGACGTCGGCATCCGACACCACCACCTCGATCTTCATCTTGGGCAGGAAGTCGACCACGTACTCGGCGCCGCGGTACAGCTCCGTGTGGCCCTTCTGGCGGCCGAAGCCCTTGACCTCGGTGACCGTCAGGCCCGAGACGCCGACCTGGGCCAGCGCCTCGCGCACGTCGTCGAGCTTGAAGGGTTTGACGATGGCGGTGATCTGCTTCATGGGCGGCTGGCTCTTTCTCGGTTCGGTTGATGCAGGGAGACTGGCGATAGGTTAACGCCAAAACCCGCGGGCCGACGCGCAGCGCGGGCCGCTGGTACGCTCGGCGGCCCATGCGTTCCTCCACACCGACGGCACCGTTCGGGCCGCTTCTGCACTGGTTCAACGGGCAGGCCGGGCTCCTGCTCGTTTTCACCACCCTCATCTGGGGCTGCAACGCCGTCGCCGCGCGGCTGGCGGTGGGCGAGATCTCGCCCATGATGCTGACCACTGCGCGCTGGAGCATCTGCTGCGTGGCGCTGTGGTTCACCGCCCGGCGGCAGGTGGCGGCGCATTGGCCCGTGCTCAAGCCGCGCTGGCGCTACCTCTCGGTGATGGGCGTGAGCGGCTTCACGGCCTTCAACGCCCTCTTCTACGCCGCCGCGCACCACACCACCGCCATCAACATCGCGATCATCCAGGGCACCATCCCGGTGCTGGTGCTGCTCGGCGCGGTGCTGTTCCTGCGCCTGCGCGTCACGCCGCTGCAGTCGCTGGGCGTGCTGGTCACCCTGGCGGGCATCGTGGTGATCGCCTCGCGCGGGCAGTGGGCGGTGCTCGCCGGGCTGGCCTTCAACATCGGCGACGTGTGGATGGTGATCGCCTCGCTGCTGTACGCCGGCTACATGCTGGGCCTGCGCTGGCGTCCGGCGGTGCCGCCGATCGTCTTCTTCGCCGCGGTGGCGGGCGTGGCGGCGCTGGCCTCGCTGCCGCTGCTGGCGGCCGAGATCGCCACCGGCCACTTCTTCATGCCGACGCTCAAGGGCTGGGCGCTGATGCTGTTCGTCGGGCTGTTCCCCTCCTTCGTCTCGCAGATCACCTTCATCCAGGCGGTCAGCCTCATCGGCGCGGCGCGGGCGGGCGTGTTCCTGAACCTGACGCCGGTGTTCGGGCCGCTGCTGGCGGTGCTGATCCTGGGCGAGCCGCTGGCGCTCTACCACGCGGTCGCGCTGGCGCTGGTGCTGGGCGGCATCTGGATCGCCGAGCGGCTGGGCGCGCGTCGCACCGGAGCCGCCTGATGGCCGCCGAGCCGGTCCTGCGCATCCACACCGATCCGGCGCAGATCGACGCCGCGGCGTGGGACGCGCTGCTGGCGCGCCAGGCCGAACCCACGCCGTTCATGCGCCACGCCTACCTGGACGCGCTGCATGCCAGCGGCAGCGCCACGGCCGACACCGGCTGGGCGCCGGCCTTCGCCACCCTCTGGCGCGGCCAGGCGCTGCAGGCCGCCTGCCCGCTCTACGTCAAGAGCCATTCCTACGGCGAATACGTCTTCGACTGGGCCTGGGCCAACGCCTACGAGGAGCATGGCCTGGCCTACTACCCCAAGGCCGTGTGCGCGGTGCCGTTCACGCCCGTGCCCGGCGCTCGGCTGCTGGCGGTGGACGCCGAGCACCGCGTGCTGCTGGTCGACGGCCTGGTGCAGTGGTGCCGGCAGATGGAGTTGTCGTCGCTGCACCTGCTCTTCGGCGACGACGAGGACATCGCCGCCTGCCAGGCGGCCGGCCTGATGCTGCGCCACACCGTGCAGTTCCATTGGAACAATGTGGCCCCCACGCTCCCCGCTTCGCTGGGTTCGCTGCCCCCCGAGGGGGCGCTCGCCGCCTTGGGACGGCCCGGCGGCGGCGGGGGGTATGCCCACTTCGACGCCTTCCTCGCCGCCCTCTCGCACGACAAGCGCAAGAAGATTCGCCAGGAGCGGCGCAAGGTGCGCGAGGCCGGCGTCGGCTTCCGCTGGGCACGCGGCGCCGACATCGGCGAAGCCGACTGGGACTTCTTCTACCGCTGCTACGCCCGCACCTACCGCGAGCACGGCAACCCGCCCTACCTCACGCGCGACTTCTTCCGCCGCCAGGCGGCGCAGATGCCGGAGGCCTGGCTGCTGTTCATCGCCGAGCGCGAAGGCCGCCGCATCGCCGCCAGCCTGATCGCGCTGGAGGAGCGCGAGGGCAGCCCTGCCGTCGCCTATGGCCGCTACTGGGGCGCGCTGGAGCGGGTGGACTGCCTGCACTTCGAGGCGTGCTACTACCAGCCCATCGAATGGTGCATCGCGCACGGCGTGCGGCGCTTCGAGGGCGGCGCGCAGGGCGAGCACAAGATGGCCCGCGCCCTGATGCCGGTGCGCACCACCAGCGCCCACTGGCTGGCACACCCGGCCTTCGCCGAGGCGGTGGAGCGCTTCCTGGCGCGCGAAGACGCCGGCATCGGGCACTACATGACCCATCTGGAGGAGCGCAACCCCTTCAAGGGCTGATGCAGGGGCGCATCGGCTGGACCACAATCGGATGCCGCTCCGGCCCCATGCCATGCCCCGCCTGATCCTCCTCCTGCCCGACGGAAGCACCCGGCAAGTGCCGGTGGACGGCCTGCCGTTCAGCATCGGCCGCATGCCGGGCTGCGACCTGGTGATCGACGACCCGCTGGTCAGCCGCCGCCATGCGCTGATCCAGCAGGCAGGCGATACCCTGCGCCTGAGCGACCTCGACAGCCACAACGGCACCTTCGTCAACGGCAAGCGCATCACGCAGTGCGCGCTGGCGGACGGCGACCGGTTGCGCGTGGCCGAATGCACGCTGCGCATCCTTTTCAGCGACCGCGAACTGGACGCCGCGGAAGCCTTGCGCCTGGTCGCCGCGCCCGGCAGGCTGAGCGAACCGGAACGGCAGAGGCCGGCGTCCCGGCCCGGCGGCTGAGGCCGCCATGAAAAAAGAGCGCCTCGGCGCTCTTTTCCTTTGGTCTTCCTACTTCTTGTAGGCGGCCACGCCGTCGGCGATCTCCTTGTGGGCGGCCTCCACGCCTTCCCAGCCGAGCACCTTGACCCACTTGCCGGCTTCCAGGTCCTTGTAGTGCTCGAAGAAGTGGCTGATGGCCTTCAGGCGCATCGGGTTCACGTCGTCCACCTTCTTCCAGTGGCTGTAGATCGGCAGGATCTTGTCGGTGGGCACGGCCAGCACCTTGCCGTCGATGCCCGCCTCGTCTTCCATCTTCAGGATGCCCAGCGCGCGGCAGGTCACCACCACGCCCGGATGCAGCGGGTACGGCGTGATCACCAGCACGTCCACCGGGTCGCCGTCGCCTGACAGCGTCTGCGGCACGTAGCCGTAGTTGGTCGGATAGTACATGGCGGTGGTCATGAAGCGGTCCACGAAGATCGCGCCGGACTCCTTGTCCACTTCGTACTTGATCGGATCCGCGTTCATCGGGATCTCGATGACCACGTTGAATTCGTCGGGGAGCTTCTTGCCGGGGGAGACTTTGTCGAAAGCCATGATGTGTTGTCTTTGGTGGGAAGGCACGGCCGCGGCCGCATGGGGACAAACCCGGAGTTTAGCGACCGTGCCACACGGCCCCCGCACGATGTCACGGTTTTGACGGTAAATTCGTCGCGTTGGCCAATCGGCACCCTGTCCGCGCACAGGGGCTCGAGGAAGCAACGCGGCGGCAGCATCGGCCCATCGCGTTGCACACCGGGCTGGATGCTGGCGTCTCCGCTTCTGTTTGTGTGCAAACAACCGAGGAGATTCGTGGCATGACCGGCAACACCCCTCTCGTCCTCGCCATCGTCTGCGGCCTGGTGGCCGTGGCGTACGGCATCTGGGCGCGCAGCTGGATTCTTTCGAAAGACGCGGGCAACGCCCGCATGCAGGAGATCGCGGCCGCCATCCAGGCCGGCGCATCGGCGTACCTGGCCAAGCAGTACACCACCATCGCCGTCGTCGGCATCGTGCTGGCGGTGCTGATCGGGCTGTTCCTGGACATGACCACGGCCATCGGCTTCGTGGTCGGCGCGGTGCTCTCGGGCGCCTGCGGCTTCATCGGCATGAATGTCTCGGTGCGCGCCAACGTGCGCACGGCGCAGGCGGCCACGCAGGGCATCGGGCCGGCGCTGGACGTCGCCTTCCGCGGCGGCGCCATCACCGGCATGCTGGTGGTGGGCCTGGGGCTGCTGGGCGTGGCGGGCTTCTACTGGTTCCTGGGCGGCACCGCCGCCACGAGCTCGCAGGCGCTCAATCCGCTGATCGGCTTCGCCTTCGGCTCCTCGCTGATCTCCATCTTCGCGCGGCTGGGCGGCGGCATCTTCACCAAGGGCGCCGACGTGGGCGCCGACCTGGTGGGCAAGGTGGAGGCCGGCATCCCCGAGGACGACCCGCGCAACCCCGCCGTGATCGCCGACAACGTGGGCGACAACGTGGGCGACTGCGCCGGCATGGCGGCCGACCTGTTCGAGACCTACGCCGTCACGCTGATCGCCACCATGGTGCTGGGCGCGCTGATGGTGACGGCGGCGCCGGTCAACGCCGTGCTCTACCCGCTGGCGCTGGGCGGCGTGTCGATCATCGCGTCGATCATCGGCTGCTTCTTCGTCAAGGCCTCGCCGGGCATGAAGAACGTGATGCCGGCGCTGTACAAGGGCCTGGCGATCGCGGGCATCCTGTCGCTGATCGCCTTCTGGTTCGTGACGGCGTGGCTGGTGCCCGACAACGCGGTGCGCGAGACCGGCAGCCAGATGCGCCTGTTCGGCGCCTGCTTCGTCGGCCTGGCGCTCACCGCCGCGCTGGTGTGGATCACCGAGTACTACACCGGCACGCAGTACAAGCCGGTGCAGCACGTGGCGCAGGCCTCCACCACCGGGCACGGCACCAACATCATCGCGGGCCTGGGCGTGTCGATGCGCTCCACCGCCTGGCCGGTGATCTTCGTGTGCATCGCCATCATCGCGTCGTACGCGCTCGCGGGCCTGTACGGCATCGCGGTCGCCGCCACGGCCATGCTGTCCATGGCCGGCATCGTGGTCGCGCTGGACGCCTACGGCCCCATCACCGACAACGCCGGCGGCATCGCCGAGATGAGCGAACTGCCCTCCTCCGTGCGCGACATCACCGACCCGCTGGACGCCGTGGGCAACACCACCAAGGCCGTGACCAAGGGCTACGCCATCGGCTCGGCCGGCCTGGCGGCGCTGGTGCTGTTCGCCGACTACACGCACAAGCTGGAGACCTACGGCCAGGCGATCGACTTCAATCTGTCGGACCCGATGGTGATCGTGGGCCTGTTCATCGGCGGCCTGATCCCCTACCTCTTCGGCGCCATGGCGATGGAGGCCGTGGGCCGCGCCGCCGGCAGCGTGGTGGAGGAAGTGCGGCGCCAGTTCCGCGAGATCAAGGGCATCATGGAAGGCACCGGCAAGCCCGAATACGGCAAGGCGGTGGGCATGCTCACCGGCGCGGCCATCAAGGAGATGATGATCCCCTCGCTGCTGCCGGTGCTGGTGCCGATCGTCGTCGGCCTGGTGCTCGGGCCGAAGGCGCTGGGCGGCCTGCTGATGGGCACCATCGTCACCGGCCTGTTCGTCGCCATCAGCATGTGCACCGGCGGCGGCGCCTGGGACAACGCCAAGAAGTACATCGAGGACGGCCACTTCGGCGGCAAGGGCAGCGAGACGCACAAGGCCGCCGTCACCGGCGACACGGTGGGCGATCCCTACAAGGACACCGCCGGCCCGGCGGTGAACCCGCTGATCAAGATCATCAACATCGTGGCGCTGCTCATCGTGCCGCTGGTGGTGAAGTTCCATGCCGGCGATGCCGCCGCCATGACGCATCCGCCTGCCGCGGTCCCGGCGGCGGCCGTCGCCCCGGCCGCCGGCACGGGGAAGTGAGCCGGACGCCGTGCCGAGCATCGAACGCGTGGAGGCCTTCATCGCCGCCGTCGAAGGCGGCGACCACGTGAAGGCGATCGAGGACTTCTATGCCGCGGATGCCTCCATGCGCGAGAACCAGGCCGAGCCCCGGCGCGGGCGCGAAGTGCTGATGGCCCACGAACGGGCCGTGCTCGACCGCACGGCCCGCGTCGAGACCACCTGTGTGCGGCCGGTGTTCGTCCAGGGCGACCACGTGGTGGCGCGCTGGGTGTTCGAGTTCACCGGCAGGGACGGCCGCCGCACGCGGCTGGAGGAACTGGCCTGGCAGCGCTGGGAAGGCGACCGCATCGCGCAGGAGGAGTTCTTCTACGACCCGGCCCAGATGCGGCCTGGCCCCGCCGCGCCGACGCTCAGTTGAGCACGCGTACCGGCGCGGGTCCGTCCTCCGAGCGCCGGGGGTGCGCCAGCGGCACGGGCGATCCGGGCATCGTGTCGAAATCCGTGACCGGAACTGCCGCCTGCTCGGGCACGTGCAGCGAGGCCACCCAGCGCCCGGCGGAAGAATGGGCCGGCTCGTCGTTGGTGAACAGGCCGTTGCGCAGGAAGAAGGCCTCGCCGTCGGGCCGCTCCAGGTGCAGCTCGATCAGGCGCGCGATCGGGAAGGTGTAGGTCACCAGCTTCTCGCGGCTGCTGCGCTTCTTGCCGCCGCAGTTGAAGAAGCCCTCCGCAGCGACGACGATCGACGAGCCGTCGACCTCGGTGGCCCCTTCGCCCGGCCCGCCGCAGCGCCAGACCGCCGAAGGCAGCCGCACGCGCACCTTGTCGATGACCAGGTCGCGGTTGCGATTGAGGTTGTTGAGCGGCGGCACCAGCGTGCGCAGCTGGCGCAGGCGCTCGGCGAAGTGGTCGTCGAGCGTGAACTCGACATGGTTCCATTCCTCACCCGAGCGGGTGAGGACCTGCATGATCACCTGGCGTGTCTTGGCCACTGAATCACCTTGGAAAACACTGTGGCACCATGGGCACCTCTTTGTTTCCAACTGTAGCCAACTTGCCTACCGACGGGTAGACAGCCAATAGTTCTCACTCCCCCGACGGGGGCGGGCGCTCTCAGCCCTTGAGCTGATCGTCCAGTTCCTTGCAGGAGGGTGCGCACACCGGCTGGGCCTTGCCCAGCACGCGCTTGGTCTGCATCAGCGAGCGCGGGCGGTGCTTGCCGCACAGGAAGCAGGACATGGTGGCACCGCTGAACGAGGACGAGGCCTTGAACGGCGAGCCCGGCGCCTTGGACTTGTAGCGCAGGCCGCCCTCGCTGACGGTGGTCTTGACTTCAGTGCTGGACATCGGTCCCTTTCCTCGACGTGTTGGGTCCAGCCGCCTGCGCGCGGGCGCGCTCGATGGCCTGGCGCGCCTGGAGTTCGGCGCCCATGGCGCTGTCCAGGCCCGAACGACACAGGCCGGCGTGCTGGTAATGAAGGTTCTCGTAGAGCTCGGAGGCGGCGGGAAAAGCGTCCAGGACAGGCTTGAGCTCTTCGGAGGGCAGGTCCTCGAACTCATGCACCAGATGCAGCACGACGGAGCGATACTGCACCGGGTCGACGGGTTGGACGCTGTGCTCCAGCCGCTCGAGCAACCGTGCGAGGGTCGCCGTCACGGCCAGGTCGCGCCCGGCACGTGGTGTGGAATTGGCGTTCATGCACGGCATGTGGTGATTTTCGGTCTTTTTTGCAAGACCCGCCTTTGACCCGGCAAAAAATCCCGTCAGGAAGAGGGAGTCTGTCGCCGCCGGCCGCGCCGGCAGGCCGGCCGGCCCTCCCGCACAATCCGGCCCCATGCAGCTCAACTACATCGCCAACACGAACGTTCCCTCGGCTTCGGGCCGCACCCTGCCCGTGCTCGACCCCTCCGACGGCCAGCCCTTCGACGAGCTGCAGCGCAGCAATGCGGCGGACATCGACGCCGCCGTCCAGGCCGCGCGCGAATGTTTCGAAGGGCCCTGGAGCCGACTCAGCGCCGCCGAGCGCGGCCGCCTGCTGTACGCCCTGTCGCGCAAGGTGGCCGAGCATGCGGACGAGCTGACGGCGCTGGAGCAGCGCGACTGCGGCAAACCGACCAAGCAGGCCCGCGCCGACGCGCTGGCGCTGGTGCGCTACTTCGAGTTCTACGCCGGCGCCTGCGACAAGCTGCACGGCGAGACGATCCCCTACCAGGAGGGCTACAGCGTCTTCACCTGGCGCGAGCCGCACGGCGCGACGGGGCACATCATTCCCTGGAACTACCCGATGCAGATCTTCGGCCGCAGCGTGGGCGGGGCGCTGGCCGCGGGCAACTGCTGCGTCGTGAAGCCGGCCGAGGACGCGTGCCTTTCGCTGATCCGCGTGGCGCAGCTGGCGGCCGAGGCGGGCTTCCCGCCCGGCGCCATCAACATCGTGACGGGCTACGGCCATGAGGTGGGCGACGCGCTGGCGCGGCACCCGGGCATCGACCACATCAGCTTCACCGGCAGCCCGAAGGTGGGCACGCTGATCCAGCAGGTGGCGGCCGAGCGGCACTGCCCGGTGACGCTGGAGCTGGGCGGCAAGAGCCCGCAGATCATCTTCGCCGACGCCGACCTGGGTGCCGCGCTGCCGGTGGTGATCAACGCCATCGTGCAGAACGCGGGCCAGACCTGCTCGGCCGGTTCGCGGGTGCTGATCGAGCGCGAGATCTACGAACTGATGCTGGAGCGCCTGGCCAAGGCCTTCGAGGCGCTGCGCGTGGGCCCGGCGGCGATGGATCTGGACGTGGGGCCGCTGATCCGCCAGAGCCAGCAGCAGCGGGTGTGGGATTTCCTCTCGGATGCTCACGCGGCCGACATCCCGGTGGTGGCGCAGGGCCAGGTCGTCGACGAAGCGCCCGAGACCGGCTTCTACCAGGCCCCCACCCTGCTGCGCGACGTGCCCGTCAAGCACCGCTTGGCGCAGGAGGAAGTCTTCGGTCCGGTGCTGGCCGCGATGAGCTTCCAGGGCGAGGACGAAGCGGTCGAGCTGGCCAACGCCACCCAGTTCGGCCTGGTGGCCGGCGTCTGGACGCAGGACGGCGGGCGCCAGTTCCGCATGGCCAAGCGGGTGCGAAGCGGCCAGGTCTTCATCAACAACTACGGCGCCGGCGGCGGGGTGGAACTGCCCTTCGGCGGCGTCAAGTCCTCCGGCTACGGGCGCGAGAAGGGCTTCGAAGCGCTGTACGGCTTCACCACACTCAAGACGGTGGCGGTGCGGCACGGCTGAGGCCGCTCAGGCAACGAAAAACGGCGCCCGAGGGCGCCGTTGTCTTGGGTGCGGCGGTGATCAGCGCCGCCCGCCCAGCAGGCTGCCGCCGATCTTGAGCAGGTCGCCCAGATCGAGCTGGCCGTCGCCGTTCTGGTCCAGCACGGCGCCCAGCAGGCCGCCGCCGAGGCCGCCCTGGTTCTGGATGCGGCTGGATTCCTGACCCAGCATGCCGCCCAGGCTGCCGGCATCCATGCCGCCGGAATTCGCCCGGTTCGCCAGGAAGGCCATGACGATGGGCGCCAGGATCTTCAGCAGCTGGCCGGCCTGGCCGGCGCCCAGGCCCGTCGCCTGGCCCAGGCCGCTCTCGGCGCGGGGCTGGGCGTCGCCGAAGATGTGGCCCAGGATGCCGCCGCCGTCGAGCTGACGGCCGGCCGCCGCGCCGCCGCCGCCACCCAGCACGCTGCCTAGCAGGTCGCCCAGCCCGCCCATGCCGCCCGCCGCGCCCGCACCGCCGCCCATGAGGCCGCCCAACAGGCTGCCCAGGTCCAGGCTGCCCGCGCCGGCATGGTCGCGCTGCAGCGCACCGAACAGGTCGGCCGCGCCCTGCGGCTCTTGCGCGTTGCGGCCCAGGGCGCCCAGCAGCATCGGCAGCGCGGCGCCGATGGCATCGCGCGTCTGGTCGGCGCTGGCGCCGATCTGGCCGGCGATCTGCTGGGGCGCGCCGCCTTGCAGCAGCTGGCTGAAGAGGTCTTCGGTGAGGGAGTTGGAAGCGGTCATGGCAATCCTCCGGTGGCGAACGGGGCCGCGGCGCGGCCCGGGGCGGCCATCGTAGCCAGCCCAGGGCCGCCGCCGGCCAATCCTGCGGCCGAAGCGATGAAAAAGCCGCAGATTGCCGCGCCGTTCAACCCAGCGCCGTGTCCAGCAGCATCATCAGCACGAATCCCAGCATCAGCCCACTGGTGGCGAAGGCCTCGTGCCCCTTGCGGTGCGACTCGGGGATGATCTCGTGGCTGATGACGAACAGCATCGCACCGGCCGCGAAGCCCAGCCCCCAGGGCAGCAGCGCGGCCGACCAGCCGATGACGGCCGCGCCGAGCACCGCGCCCAGCGGCTCCACCAGGCCCGAGGCCATGCCCAGCGCCACCGCCAGCGCGCGCGGATAGCCGGCCGCCAGCAGCGCCACCGCGACCACCAGGCCCTCCGGCACGTCCTGGATGGCGATGCCGGTGGCCAGCGCGTTGGCGCGCAGGCCGTCG
Organism: Xenophilus sp.; assembly: GCF_044462705.1. NCBI lineage: Bacteria > Pseudomonadati > Pseudomonadota > Betaproteobacteria > Burkholderiales > Comamonadaceae > Xenophilus > Xenophilus sp. The sequence continues at coordinate 14,492 of NZ_JBIQNC010000009.1, read as the reverse complement.
TTGCCGGCGTAGCCGACGCCGATCGCCAGCCCCTCGGGCAGGTTGTGCAGCGCGATGGCGATGACGAACAGCCAGGTGCGCCGCAGCTTGCGCACCGCCTGCCCGTCCATGCCCTCGCGGCCCTTGATGAAGTGTTCGTGCGGCAGCAGCCTGTCCATCAGCATCAGCGCCGCGCCGCCCATCAGGATGGACGCGCCGATCACGCCGCCGGCGGCCCATGCACTGCCCATGCCCCGCGCACGCGCCGCCTCCAGGCCCGGGATGATGAGCGAGAAGGCGCAGGCGGCCAGCATCACACCGGCGCCGAAGCCGAACAGCGTGTCCTGCACGCGCTCCGACAGCCGCTGCGAGAACATGACCGGCAGCGTGCCCAGGGCCGTCGCCAGCGCGGCCGCCGAGCCGCCCACCAGGGCATCCCAGACCACCGGGCGCGCCGTGACGAAGCGCCAGAACTCCGCCGCCAGCACCAGCGCGCC
>NZ_JBIQNC010000009.1:0-13916 GCF_044462705.1 Xenophilus sp. | reverse complement strand
CCGGCGCGTCAGCCGCGCGCCGCGGCGAAGCGCCGCGCCACTTCGGCCCAGTTCACCACGTTGTAGAAGGCGGCGATGTAGTCCGGCCGCCGGTTCTGGTATTTGAGGTAGTAGGCGTGCTCCCACACGTCCAGGCCCAGGATGGGCGTGCCGCCGGAGCCGATGCCGGCCATCAGCGGGCTGTCCTGGTTGCCGCTGCTTTCCACCGCCAGCTTGCCGCCGGTGCCCACCACCAGCCAGGCCCAGCCGCTGCCGAAGCGCGTCAGGGCGGCCTTGGTGAAGGCGTCCTTGAAGGCGTCGAGGCCGCCCAGGTCGGCGTCGATCGCCTTCGCCAGTTCGCCGGACGGCGCACCGCCGCCGCCCTGCCCGGCCGGCGCCATCACGGTCCAGAACAGGCTGTGGTTGGCATGGCCGCCGCCGTTGTTGCGCACGGCCGTGCGGATGCCTTCGGGCAGGCGCTCCAGGTCGGCGATGAGGCGCTCCACCGGCTCGCCATCGTGCGGCGTGTCCTTGACCGCGGCGTTGAGGTTGTTGACGTAGGTCTGGTGGTGCTTGGTGTGATGGATCTCCATCGTCTGCGCGTCGATGTGCGGCTCGAGCGCGTCGAAGGCATAGGGCAGCGGGGGCAGCGTGTAGGGCATGGTTCTCCTTGGGTTGCGGATGTCAGTGAAGGTGCACGGACGGGCCGGCCTGCAGCAGCGGCCCGGGCAAGTGCAGCGCGGCCTCGATGGCCGGTTCCGGCCCGCGTTCGCGCTGCCAGGCCAGCAGTTCGGCACGGGCCTCGCGCAGGTGACGCCAGGCGGCCTGGCGCACGTCGGGCGGCACGTGCGCGTCGCCCCCCAGGCGCAGCAGCAGCGCATGCGCCTGGCACAGGTGGTCGATCGCCTGCGCGGCCTGGCCGCGGTGACAGTACAGGTCGGCCAGGTTGTGGTGGGAGACGACCAGGGCGGCCAGGCAGTCGTCGGGACGCTGCACCAGCAGCGGGCCGTCCAGCAGTTCCTCGGCCAGCCAGAGCGCCTGCACCTGGGCGGCCAGGGCCAATTCCAGGCGGTGCCGGGCCTGGGCTTCGTTGGCCTGGCGGGTCAGCTGCTCCCAGCGGGCCAGGCGCGCGCCGGCCTCGGACGGGGCCGGCGGATCGGAAGGAAGAAGGGCGAACGGGGGCATGGCGAAGCTCCTTGGAACCAAAGAGCCCTTTGCGTCATGCCTGCATGTGCGTACTCGGGCGTTAAGTGGATGATAGTCATTCTCAACAACATCGATCCAGTCAGGGTTGTCCCGGCCGCACGGGAGGCCCTGCGGTCGTATCGGCGGCGGGCCCTGCGGTACATTGCGGCGACCCCATGAACGCCCCCCGCGAGATCGCCATTCCCGTCGAGCGCATCGGCCGCGCCGCGCCTGCGCTGCCGGCCGCCCTGCCCCCGGCCGGCGACCTCGGCGACGGCCTGCTGCACGACCGGCTGGGGCGCCCGCTGACCGACCTGCGCATCAGCGTCACCGACCGCTGCAACTTCCGCTGCGGCTACTGCATGCCCAAGGAGGTGTTCGACAAGGACTACCGCTACCTGCCGCACGGCGCGCTGCTCAGCTTCGAAGAGATCGCGCGGCTGGCCGCGGTGTTCGCCCGCCGCGGCGTGCGCAAGCTGCGGCTGACGGGCGGCGAGCCGCTGCTGCGCAAGAACATCGAGGCGCTGGTCGCGCAGCTGGCCGCGCTGCGCACGCCGGCCGGCGAGCCGCTGGACATCGCGCTGACCACCAACGGCTCGCTGCTCGCGCGCAAGGCGCAGGCGCTGGCCGCCGCCGGGCTGCGCCGCGTGACGGTGAGCCTGGACGCGCTGGACGACGTCGTCTTCCGCCGCATGAACGATGTGGACTTCCCGGTGGCCGACGTGCTGGCCGGCATCGAGGCGGCGCAGGCCGCCGGGCTGGGGCCGGTCAAGGTCAACATGGTGGTCAAGCGCGGCATCAACGAGGGGCAGATCCTGCCGATGGCGCGGCACTTCCGCGGCACGGGCTCGGTGCTGCGCTTCATCGAGTACATGGACGTGGGCGCCACCAACGGCTGGCGCATGGACGAGGTGCTGCCCTCGGCCGAGGTGGTGCAGCGCATCGCGGCCGACTTCCCGCTGGTGCCGCTGGAGGCCACGGCGCCGGGCGAGACCGCGCAGCGCTGGGCGTATGCCGACGGCGGCGGCGAGATCGGCACCATCAGCAGCGTGACGCGCGCTTTCTGCCACGACTGCAGCCGCGCGCGCCTGTCGACCGAGGGGCGGCTGTACCTGTGCCTGTTCGCCGGCCAGGGGCACGACCTCAAGCCCCTGCTGCGCGGCGGCGCCGGCGACGACGTGCTGGAATCCGCCATCGCCGCCATCTGGCAGGGGCGCACCGACCGCTACTCCGAGCTGCGCGCCCTGCACGCGGCCGACACCGGCTCGCCCGCGCCGCGCCGCGTCGAGATGAGCTACATCGGCGGGTGAAGCCCGAGCAGATCACCGGCCTGGTGCTCGCCGGCGGCCTGGGCACCCGCATGGGCGGGGCCGACAAGGGCCTCGTGCCCTGGCAGGGCCGGCCGCTCGCCGTGCACGCGCTGGAGCGGCTGCGCCCGCAGGTCGGCGCGCTGGCGATCAATGCCAACCGCCACCAGGACGCCTACGCCGCCTTCGGCGTGCCGGTGTGGGCCGACACGGTCGCCGGGCAGCCGGGCCCGCTGGCCGGCTTCCTGGCGGGCATGGCGCAGGCCCGCACCGACTGGCTGCTGACCGTGCCCTGCGACACGCCGCGCTTCCCGTCCGACCTGGCCCGGCGCCTGGGCGAAGCGGTCCTGATCGAAGGCGCCGACCTCGCGGTGGCCGCAGCCCCGGAGCACGGCACGATGCGCCCGCAGCCCGTGTTCTGCCTGATGCGCACCTCGCTGCATGCGTCGCTGGCACGCTTCGTCGCCGGGGGCGGCCGCAAGGTCGGCCGGTGGGTCGCCGAATGCCACGGCCTGACCGTGCCCTTCGACCGGCCGGACGACGCCGGCGCCTTCGCCAACGCCAACACCCCCGAGGACCTGCAGGCCCTCGGCGGCTGACGCGCTACAGCCGCCCCTGCGCGTGCAGCACGCCCTTGTTGGCCAGCGCGTCGGCGCGCTCGTTGCCCGGGTCGCCCGAGTGGCCCTTGACCCAGCGCCACTCGATCTGGTGCCCGTGGTTGGCCACCAGGTCGTCCAGGCGCTTCCACAGCTCCACGTTCTTGACCGGCTGCCTGGTCGAGGTGATCCAGCCCTTGGCCTTCCAGCCGCGGATCCATTCGGTGATGCCCTGGCGCACGTACTGGCTGTCCAGGTACAGGACCACCCTGCACGGCCGCTTGAGCGCGGCCAGGCCCTCGATCACGGCCGTCAGCTCCATGCGGTTGTTGGTGGTGTTCAACTCGCCGCCGAACAGCTCTTTCTCGCTGGCGCCGGATTTCAGCCAGGCGCCCCAGCCGCCGGGGCCCGGGTTGCCCTTGCAGGCGCCGTCGGTGTAGATGATGACTTCGTTCAAGGCAGGTTCTTCTTCTCTTCTTCGATCGCGACGAGGCCGCGGTGCGCGCGGCCGGCCAGCGGCACCGGCGCCGTCGCGATGGGGTTCTTGCGCCGCCAGTCCGCGGGCAGCAGGCGCATGCCGCGCACGCGCTTGACGGCGACGATGAAATAGGCCGCGCCGAAGATCGGCCACCAGCGCTCGCCCAGGCGGTCGATCCAGCGCCAGCGGTCCAGCCAGGCCTGGCTGCGCACCGCCGGCCGGTACAGGCCGAAGCGGCTGGACTCGACCTCGAAGCCGAGCAGCCGCAGCCAGTCGCGCATGCGCCAGTAGCCGATGAACTCGCCCTGCGTCGGCAGGTACAGCTCGCCGAAGCCCAGCCGCCGGTACAGCCGCGCGCGGCGCTGGCGCAGGCCCCACAGGCTGGCAGGGTTCAGGCCGCAGATCACCACGCGGCCCTCGGGCACCAGCACGCGCTCGACCTCGCGCAGCGTGGCGTGCGGGTCGGGGCTGAGCTCGAGCGCGTGCGGCAGCGCCAGCAGGTCCAGGCTGCCGGCCGGAAACGGCAGCGCCGTGAAGTCGCACACCAGCGCCGCCTTGGGGCAGCCCTCGTCGGGCGCGGCCAGCCAGCGGTGCGGCATGCGGTTGGCGCGCAACGCCGGCAGCTCGGGCAGGCCCAGCTGCAGCGCGTGATACCCGAAGATGTCGGCCACCGCCTCGTCGAACTGCGCTGCTTCCCACGCGCTCAGGTGACGTCCTGCAGGGGTCTCGAACCACGCCTGCAAACCTATAATTCGGTCGCTCATGACCCTCGTTCCGTTGCCCGCTTTTGCCGACAACTACATCTGGATGCTGCAGGTCGGGGCACACGCGATCGTGGTCGATCCGGGCGATGCCAAACCGGTGTTCGATGCCCTGGCGTCGCGGCCCGACCTGAGGTTGGCGGCGATTCTAGTCACGCACCACCACGCCGATCACACCGGCGGCGTGGACGCGCTGCGCGAGGCCACCGGCGCCGCGGTCTACGGCCCGGCGCACGAGCGCATCCCGCAGCCCTTCACGCCGCTCGCGCAGGGCGACGTGGCCGAGGTGCTCGGCCTGCGCTTCGAGGTCATCGACGTGCCCGGCCACACGGCAGGGCACATCGCCTATCACCTGCCGGCCACGAACAGCCAGGCGCCGCTGCTCTTCTGCGGCGACACGCTCTTCTCCGGCGGCTGCGGCCGCCTGTTCGAGGGCACGCCGCAGCAGATGCTGCATTCGCTCGACGCGCTGGCGGCGCTGCCCGGCAGCACGCGCGTGTGCTGCGCCCACGAGTACACGCTGTCCAACCTGCGCTTCGCCCGGGCCGTCGAGCCGGGCAACGGCGCGCTGGCCGACTACGCCGCGCGCTGCGAAACGCTGCGCGAGCGCGGCCAGCCCACGCTGCCGGCCGAGCTGTCGACCGAGCGCCTCATCAACCCCTTCCTTCGCAGCCGCGAACCCACCGTCAGCGCCGCCGTCCAACGGCACGCCCACCTGTCCGCCGATGCGGACGAGGTCGCCGTCTTCGCCGCGCTGCGCCAATGGAAAAACGACTTCCGATGAGACTCCTCCTTGCCGCCTTCCTGGCAAGCGCCCTGTTCCTCGCAGGCTGCGCAAGCACCTCTCCCTCCTCTTCGTCCTCCTCTCCTTCCACCCCCACCGCCAGCGGTCCCTCGGTCTACCCCGACGGCAGCCTGTCGCCCATCGCCGCCGGCCGGGCCGGCGGCAGCGCGCGCAGCGTCGTCACGCTGGCGCCGCCGACGGACATGTGGGACCGCATCCGCCGCGGCTTCAAGATGCCCGACCTGGACAGCGACCTGGTGCGCGACCGCGAGCAGTGGTACGCCACCCGGCCCGACTACATCCAGCGCATGGTGGACCGCTCCAACAAGTACATCTTCCACATCGTCGAGGAGCTGGAGCGCCGCGGCATGCCCACCGAGCTGGCGCTGCTGCCCTACATCGAGAGCGCCTTCAACCCGCAGGCCGTCTCCAGCGCGCGGGCGGCGGGCATGTGGCAGTTCATGCCCGCCACCGGCACCGACTACGACCTCAAGCAGAACATCTTCCGCGACGACCGGCGCGACGTGGTCGCCTCCACCCGCGCCGCGCTGGACTACCTGCAGAAGCTCTACGGCATGTTCGGCGACTGGCACCTGGCCCTGGCCGCCTACAACTGGGGCGAGGGCAACGTGGGCCGCGCCATCGCACGCAACCAGAAGGCCGGCCTGCCCGCCGGCTACACCGACATCCGGATGCCGGACGAGACGCGCTACTACGTGCCCAAGCTGCAGGCCGTGAAGAACATCGTGGCCGCCCCGCAGAAGTTCGGCGTGGAGCTGCCCTACATCTCCAACCACCCCTACTTCCAGACCGTGGCGCTCACGCGCGACCTGGACGTGGAGCTGGCCGCCAAGCTGGCCGACGTGCGGGTGGAGGATTTCCGCGCCCTCAATCCCGCCGCGCACAAGCCGGTGCTGCTGGCCGCCGGCGGCAAGACCGAGATCCTGCTGCCCTGGGACAACGCCGCCGTCTTCCAGCGCAACTTCGACGCCTACAGCCAGGGCCAGTACGCGAGCTGGACCGCCTGGACCGTGCCCACGACGATGACGGCGGCCGACGCGGCCCAGCGCACCGGCATGAGCGAATCGGACCTGCGTGCGATGAACAACATCCCGCCGCGCATGCTGATCAAGACCGGCTCCACGCTCATCGTGCCGCGCAGCGCGCGCGTGCAGGAAGACGTGGCCGCCGTCGTGGCCGAGACGGGGCACCTGAGCTTCGAGCCCGAGGTCGTCACGCGCCGCACCACCGTCAAGGCCGGCCGGCGCGACACGGTGGCCAGCATCGCGCGCCGCTACCGGCTGAGCCCCTCCAGCGTCGCGCAGTGGAACGACGTGGGCACCGGCCACACTTTCAAGCGCGGCTACCAGGTGGTCGTGTACCTGCCGGTGCGCGCCGCCAGCACGGCGCGCGTGGGCAGCGGCACCCGTGCCACGCGGGCCGGCGGCAAGCATGCCGTCGTCACCGGCAAGCGCGGCGGCGGCGTCGCCAAGGCCACGGCGGGCACGTCGACGCGCAAGGCGGCCAGCAAGCAGCCGGTGCGCCAGGCCCGCGGCGGCACTCCGAGCAAGAAGAAGCGCTGAACGCCGCGCCGGCGGCTGCCGGCCGCCGGCCATCCATCCACACCCGGAGGCAGGGAGGCCCCATGGCAGCAGAAGGCAGTGCAGGCGAGCTGATCAAGGTCGTCACCCTCCTCGGGGCCGCGGTGGTGGCGGTGCCGCTGTTCAAGCGCCTGGGGCTGGGCTCCGTGCTCGGCTACCTGGCGGCGGGCCTGGCCATCGGCCCCTTCGGCCTGGGCCTGTTCAGCGAGCCGCAGGCCATCCTGCACACGGCCGAGCTCGGCGTGGTGATGTTCCTGTTCGTCATCGGGCTGGAGATGCGGCCCTCGCACCTGTGGAACCTGCGGCGCGCGATCTTCGGCCTGGGCAGCCTGCAGGTGGTGGTGTGCGGCCTGCTGCTCACCGGCGTGGGCGTGGCCTTCGGCTTCCCGCTGCCGGTGTCCTTCGTCAGCGCGATGGGCTTCGTGCTCACCTCCACCGCCATCGTCATGCAGCTGCTGGGCGAGCGCGGCGACATCGCCCAGCCGCGCGGCCAGAAGATCGTCGCCATCCTGCTGTTCGAGGACCTGCTGATCGTCCCGCTGCTGGCGATCGTCGCCTTCCTGGCGCCGCCCAGCGCGGTGGCCGAGGCGGTCTCGCCCTCGCGCTGGGCCGCCGTCGGCATCGCCGCCGCCTCGCTGGCCGCGCTGGTGGCGGCGGGCGTGTGGCTGCTCAACCCCCTCTTCCGCATCCTGGCCAACGCCAAGGCGCGCGAGGTCATGACCGCCGCGGCGCTGCTGGTGGTGCTGGGCGCCGCCCTGCTGATGCAGTTGGGCGGCCTGTCGATGGCGATGGGTGCCTTCCTGGCCGGCGTGCTGCTGTCCGAATCCACCTTCCGCCACCAGCTCGAGGCCGACGTCGAACCCTTCCGCGGCCTGCTGCTGGGCCTGTTCTTCCTCGGCGTGGGCATGTCGCTGGACCTGGGCGTGGTGGCGCGCAACTGGCCGCTCATCGTGGCGGGCGTGCTGTCGATGATGGTGGTCAAGGCGCTGTGCATCTACGGCGTGGCGCGGCTGGCGAGAAGCTCGCACGCCGACGCGCTGGACCGCGCGGTGCTGATGGCGCAGGGCGGCGAGTTCGCTTTCGTGCTGTTCGGCTCGGCCCTGTCAGCGGGCGTCATCGACACCGTGGTCAACGCCAACATGACGGCCATCGTGGTGCTGTCGATGGCGCTCACGCCGCTGGTGGTGCTGGTGCACAAGCGCCTGGCCCGGCCCGTCGTGTCCATGGACGGCGTGGAGGAAGCGCGCGACCTGTGCGGCAACGTGCTGATCATCGGCTTCGGCCGCTTCGGCCAGATCGCCAGCCAGGGCGTGCTGGCACGCGGCGCCAGCCTCAGCATCATCGACGTCGACACGCAGGTGATCCGCGACGCGGCCGTCTACGGCTTCAAGGTCTACTACGGCGACGGCAGCCGCGCCGACGTGCTGCATGCCGCCGGCGCGCACAGCGCGCGGGCCATCCTGGTATGCATCGACGACAAGGCCGCGGCCACGCGCATCGCGGAACTGGTCAAGCACGAGTTCCCCCATGCCAAGCTGCTGGTGCGCGCCTTCGACCGCGAGCATGCGCACGAACTGCTCAAGGCCGAGGTGGACTTCCAGATCCGCGAGACCTTCGAGTCCGCCATGCGCTTCGGCCGCGAGGCGGTGATCGCCGTCGGCGCCACGCAGACCGAGGCCGACGAGCTGATCGAGGACGTGCGCCGCCGCGACGCGGAGCGCTTCGCCGTCGAGGCCACCGGCGGCATCTTCGCCGGGCGGGCGCTCGTGCTGGGAAACGCCGAGCAGAAAGGACAACGCTGATGGCCGCAGATGCCACACCCGACCCGCACGAGGTGCTGCGCTTCTGGCGCGAAGCCGGCCCTGCCGCCTGGTTCCGCAAGGACGAGGACTTCGACCGGCGCTTCCGCGAGCGCTTCCACGAGGCGCACTTCGCCGCCGCCCGGCGCGCGCTGGACGCCTGGGCCGACGCCTCGGCCGACAGCGCCCTCGCCCTGGTGCTGCTGCTCGACCAGTACCCGCGCAACGCCTTCCGCGGCACCGGCCACATGTACGCCACCGACCCGCTGGCGCGGCACTTCGCCGCCCGCCTGGTGGAGCGCGGCTTCGACCGGCAGATCGACCCGGCGATGCGCCTGTTCTGCTACCTGCCCTTCACCCATTCGGAGGCGATGGCCGACCAGGACCGCTCGCTGGCGCTGCACACGGCGCTGGGCGCCGAGTCGGCCGAGCATGCCCGGGGCCACCGGGACATCATCCGGCGCTTCGGCCGCTTCCCGCACCGCAACGCGCTGCTGGGGCGCGCGACCACGGCAGAAGAGCAGGCCTTCCTCGACCAGGGCGGCTTCGCCGGCTGATCAGAGCTTCTCGGTCTCGCCGCTTCGGGGCTGCCACTTCATCAGGCGACGCTCGATCGCGCCGACCAGGCCGTCCAGCGCCAGCGCGAAGGCCGTGAGCACCGCGATGCCGGCGAACACGGTGTTGACGTCAAAGGTGCCCTCGGCCTGCAGGATCAGGTAGCCGACGCCGCGCGCCGAGCCCAGGTACTCGCCCACCACCGCGCCCACGAAGGCCAGCCCCACCGAGGTGTGCAGGCTGGAGAAGACCCAGCTCGTGGCGCTGGGCAGGTACACCGTGCGCAGCAACTGGCGCTGGTTCGCGCCCAGCATGCGCGCATTGGCCAGCACCACGGGGCTGACCTCGCGCACGCCCTGGTAGACGTTGAAGAACACGATGAAGAACACCAGCGTCACCGCCAGCGCCACCTTGCTCCAGATGCCCAGGCCGAACCACAGCGCGAAGATGGGCGCCAGGATCACCCGCGGCATCGAGTTGGCGGCCTTGATGTACGGATCGAGGATCAGGCTGGCCGTGGGCGCCAGCGCCAGCCACAGGCCGCAGGCCAGGCCCAGCACCGTGCCGATGGCGAAGGCGAGCACCGTCTCCAGCAGCGTCACGCCCAGGTGCCGGTAGATGTCGGCGTTGCCGGGCAGTCCGTCGGGGAAGAGCGCGTTGGCCGGCACGTCGAAGGGCAGGAACCAGCTCCAGATGCGGCCCGCCACCTTGATCGGCTCAGCCAGGAAGAAGGCGACCTTCTCGTCGCGCGAGACGGCATGCCACGCCACCAGCAGCACGACCAGCAGCAGCAGTTGCCACCAGCGCGCGTTGCGTTCGTTCAGCCCGAGCTTCATGGTCATGTCGCCTTCTGCAACTGCTGCGCGTAGCCCTTGAGCACCTCGTCGCGCAGCACGCCCCAGATCTGCGAGTGCAGCTCGACGAAGCGCGGGTGCATGCGCACCTCCGCCACGTCGCGCGGCCGGGGCAGGTCGATGACGAACTCGCCGATCGGGTGCGTGGCCGGCCCCGCCGACAGCACCACCACCCGGTCACTCATGGCGATCGCCTCGTCCAGGTCGTGCGTGATGAACAGCACCGCCTTGCGTCCCCGGCCCCCGGGCACTGCGTGCCCACCCCCCAAGGGGGTGCGCTCCGGGCTTGGGGCGGCCCGGCGCCCTTCGCCGCCTGCCCACAGGTCGAGCACCTCGTTCTCCATCAGCTGGCGCGTCTGCACGTCCAGCGCGCTGAAGGGCTCGTCCATGAGGATGATGTCCGGGTCCAGCGCCAGCGTCTGCGCCAGCGCCGTGCGCTTGCGCATGCCGCCCGAGAGCTGGTGCGGATAGCGGTCCTCGAAGCCGGCCAGGCCCACGCGCGCCAGCCACTGGGTCGCCTGCGCACGCGCCTCGGCCTCCGCCATGCCGCGGTACTGCAGGCCGACCATCACGTTGGCCAGCGCGCTGCGCCAGGGCATCAGCGCCTCGGACTGGAACATGTAGCCGGCCCGCGCATTGATGCCGGCCAGCGGCCGGCCGAACACGCGCACGCTGCCGGTGGAGGGTTCCAGCAGCCCCGCCGCCACGTTCAGCAGCGTGGACTTGCCGCAGCCCGTGGGCCCGACGACGGAGACGAACTCGCCGGCGGCCACGCACAGCGTGGTGTCGGCCACGGCGGTGTAGCGCTGGCGCGCGTCGTCGCGCGCGCGGAACGTGCAGGTGATGTCGAGCAGTTCGAGGGCGTGGTCGGCCATGGCGGGCGGCGGTCGGGAAAAGAACACGCCCGGCACGGGGGCCGGGCGCGGATGTCGCAAAGCGGGCGGCGGCCCCGACTTCAGGCCTTGAAGCGCTCCTTGGCGCGGCGGGCGAAGTCGTTGGTGTAGATCTTCGAGAGGTCGATGCGCTCGGCCTTGACGCTGGTGTCGAAGCTGGTGATGGCGGTCAGCGCCGTCTTCGGGCCGGCCTCCGGCACGATGCCGTCGGTGGAGATGGACTCGCGCACCTTGTCGAACGAGGCCAGGTACAGCGCCCGGTCGCCCAGCAGGTAGGCCTCGGGCACGGTCTTGATGATGTCGCCGGGCCCGGCCGTCTGCAGCCACTTGAGCGCGCGCACGATGGCGTTGGCCAGCGCCTGGCAGGTGTTGGGGTGCTTGCCCACGAAGTCCATCGGCGCGTACAGGCAGGCGGCGGGCATCGGGCCGCCGAAGACATCCTGCGTGCCCTTGAGCGTGCGCGTGTCGCTGATGATCTTCACGTCGCCCTTCTGCTCCAGCATGGTCATCACCGGGTCGGTGTTGCTGATGGCGTCGATCTGGCCCGAGCGCAGCGCGGTGAGCGCGCCGGCAGCCACGCCCACGCCCACGTAGCTCACGTCCGACGCCTTCAGGCCGCCGCGCGAGAGCACCAGGTTGGCCACCATGTTGGTGGACGAGCCGGGCGCCGACACGCCGATCTTCTTGCCGCGCAGGTCGGCGATCGACTGGTAGGCCGGCATGTTCTTGGTCGACACGCCCACCGCGATCTGCGGCGCGCGGCCCTGCAGCACGAAGGACTGGAAGAACTGGTTCTTGGCCTGCAGGTTGATGGTGTGCTCGAAGGCACCCGAGCACACGTCGGCCGAGCCGCCCACCACCGCCTGCAGCGCGCGCGAGCCGCCGGCGAAGTCGGAGATCTCGACGTCCAGCCCCTCCGCCTTGAAGTAGCCGAGCTGCTCGGTGATGGTCAGCGGCAGGTAGTAGAAGGCGGCCTTGCCGCCGACGGCGATGGAGACCTTCGTCTTCTCCAGCTTGGCCTGCGCGCGCAGCGCGGGGGCCGCGACGAGCGCAGCCGATGCGGTGGCCATGGAAGTGAAGGTGCGACGTGTGAGCATGGCGGCGAGGAAGTAGTAAGGGAGTCGTTGGTCTCTCGGCAGCTTAGGCGGCGCCCCATCGTGGAGCATCGGGACCATCCCCACACCGGGTTTTCACGGTAAGCCAAAGCGTTCAGCGCCCCGCGGCGCTGCCGCCGCGCTCAGGGCGAGACGAAGAAGATGGCGATGCACGCCAGCAGGCCCAGCGCCCACACCAGGCTGCGCAGCATGCTGCGGCCGCGCAGGTACAGCGAGATGTAGACCACCCGCAGCAGCACATAGGACAGCGCCAGCGCGTCGAGCCGGCCCTGCGCCGCGCCGAACTGATGGGCGATGACGACCGCGCCGATGAACAGCGGCAGGCCCTCGAAGCTGTTGGCCTGCGCCGCCATGGCACGGGCCCGCCAGCCGCTCTGGCGGGCGGCCCACTCGCGCGGCGCCGCGTTGTCCCGGGGGCCGAAGGCGCCGGCCTTGGCGATCCAGGCGCACACGTAGGGCAGCGCCGCGGCGATCAGCACGCACCAGTAGGCCAGGGTGAGGTGATGCACGCCCATGTTCCGTCTCCTTTTCGCAGGCCGTCAGCGGCGGTCCACCAGCGCGTGCGCGATGGTGCCGAGATCGACGTACTCCAGTTCGCTGCCGGCCGGCACGCCGCGCGCCAGCCGCGTCACGGTGAGCCCGCGCGCGCGCAGCGCCTCGCCGACGACGTGCGCCGTCGCCTCGCCTTCGGCGGTGAAGTTGGTCGCCAGGATCACCTCGCGCACCACGCCGTCGGTGGCGCGCTCCATCAGCCGCGCCAGGCCGATGTCGCGCGGGCCGATGCCGTCCAGCGGGCTCAGGCGGCCCATCAGCACGAAATAGTGGCCGCGGAAGGCGCCGGTGCGCTCCAGCGCGGCCTGGTCCGCCGGCGTCTCGACCACGGCCAGTTGCGTCGCGTCGCGCCGCGGGTCGCGGCACACGCTGCAGATCTCGGCCTCGGTGAAGGTGTTGCAGCGGTCGCAGTGGCGCACGCTCGCCACCGCCTGGCCCAGCGTGCGCGCCAGCAGCTGCGCGCCCTCGCGGTCGTGCTGCAGCAGGTGGAAGGCCATGCGCGAGGCCGAGCGCACGCCCACCCCGGGCAGGCGGCGCAGGGCCTCGACCAGGGCGTCGAGCGAATGGGCGTCGGACATGGGTCAGCTCATCGTCCGCCGGCCCGGTGGGGCACCGCGGGCATCAGAAGGGAAACTTCATCCCGGCCGGCAGACCGGGCATGCCGGCGGCGATCTTGCCCATCTTCTGCTCGCTGGTCTCCTCGGCCTTGCGCACGGCGGCGTTGAAGGCGGCGGCCACCAGGTCCTCCAGCATGTCCTTGTCGTCGGCCAGCAGGCTCGGGTCGATGGTGACGCGCTTGACGTCGTGCTTGCAGGTCATCACCACCTTGACGAGGCCGGCGCCGGATTCGCCCTCGACCTCGATGGTGGCCAGTTCCTCCTGGGCCTTCTTGAGGTTGTCCTGCATCGCCTGCGCCTGCTTCATCAGGCCGGCCAGTTGTCCTTTGTTGAACATGGTGGGTTCCTTGGGTTCGGTGGGAAAGGGGAGCCGCCGGCCTCAGAAGATGTGGATGAATCCGGCGTGCCCGAGCAGGCCGCCAAAACGTGCCCGATCAAGGCGCAAAGCGCAGCCATAGCTCCCGCTATGACGAGCATTTGCAACGCCGAGCGGGCGCGTTTTGGCGGGATGAGCGGGCATGTCGGGTTCGTTCACATCTTCTCAAGCCGGGCGGAGGGAGCCGGGCACGATGCGCGCGCCCCACTTCTGCATCAGGTACTGCACGTCGGGGTCTGCCTGGATCGCCTCCTCGGCCGCGCGCTGGCGCTGCTCGGATGCGGCACGGTTGCGCCGTGCCGGGCTGTCGGCGACGCTGCCGATCTCGATGGCCAGGCGCACGGGGTGGCCGGCGGCGGCCAGCGCATTTTGCAGCTTCTCGCGGCTGGCGCCCTGGTTCAGCGACTCGCGCTCGACGCGCAGCAGCCACTGGTCGACGTCGCGCGCGACCAGTTGCGACTGCA
>NZ_JBIQNC010000008.1:42259-62619 GCF_044462705.1 Xenophilus sp. | reverse complement strand
TGTCGAAGCCGGGTGCCGCGCTTCGACAGGCTCAGCGTGAACGGGTGAGGGGAGTCGACCGGGGCAAGGGGTGTTCTGCAAAGGTGCGTTGGGTCGCGGGAGCAGGCCCAGGCCCGGTGAGGGGCCGGTGAGGGGCCGGTGAGGGGCCGGACCACGAACACTCCCTCCGGCCATCCCCCCGACAACCTTCATCCCGAAAGGGACAATGTTTTCGATATATCGTTTACTTTCTCGATATAGACGAAACATCGCATGAGAAACATGACTCCCGGCCATGGCAGCGGCCACCGCGTGTTCGGCCGCGGCGGACTGCGGCTGGTGCTGCTGCAGCTGATCGCCGACGCGCCCCGCCACGGCTACGAACTCATCAAGGCCATCGAGGAGCGCCTCGGCGGCCGCTACAGCCCCAGCCCGGGGGTGGTCTACCCCACCCTCACCCTGCTGGAGGAAACGGGGCTGGTACAAGTGGACGCCCCCGATGCGGGCGGACGCAAGCGCTACAGCGTCACCCCCGCCGGCCAGGCCCACCTGGCCGAGCACCGATCCCACACCGATGAACTGATGGCCCGCATGCGCGCGGGCGTGGACGGCGCGGGCCTGCGCGCCGGCCGCCCCCCGCAGGTGACGCGGGCCATCGAGAACCTCAAGCTCGCGATGCGCCTGCGGCTCGCGGGCGAGCCCCTCAACGATGAACAGGCGCACGCCTTCGCGGCCGTGCTCGACCAAGCCGCGCAACACATCGAACGGATCTGACCGATGACCGACACCACCACCCTGTCCCGCCCGGCGCCCGTGCCGCACCCCGAGCGCCTGCCGCAGCGCGTGCGCCACACGCTGCGCTTCCGCCGCCTGTCGGTGCTGCGCACCGAGCGCGTCACCCCGCACCTCGTGCGCATCACCTTCGGCGGCGCCGACATGACGGGTTTCACCAGCCCCGGCTTCGACGACCACGTCAAGCTGTTCTTTCCCGACCCGGCCACCGGCCGGCTGGCCCTGCCCACGGCCGGGCCCGACGGCCCGGTATGGCCCGAGGGCGCCAAGCCTGTGATGCGCGACTACACCCCGCACCACCACGATGCCGACGCCGGCACCGTGCAGATCGACTTCGCCCTGCACGAGGCCGGCCCCGCCACCGCCTGGGCCGAGCACGCCGAACCGGGCGACCTGCTGGGCGTCGGCGGCCCGCGCGGCTCCTTCATCGTGCCCACCGCCTTCGACTGGCACCTGCTGGCCGGTGACGACACCGCCCTGCCCGCCATCGCCCGCCGCCTGGCCGAACTGCCCGCCGGCGCCCGGGCGCTGGTGCTGGCCGAGGTGGACGGCCCCGCCGACGAACTGCCGCTGCCCAGCGCCGCCGACGTGCAGGTGGTGTGGGTGCACCGCAGCGGCAGCGAAGCCGCCGAGCCCCCGCTGCTGGCGGCCCTGCGCCGCACGCCGCTGCCCAGCGGCGACTTCCACGCCTGGATCGGCTGCGAGTCCGCCGCCGCCAAGGCGCTGCGCGCGCACCTGGTCGACGAATGCCGGGCGAACCCGAAGTGGATCCGCGCCTCCGGCTACTGGCGGCGCGGCGCCGCCGGCACGCACGATTCGCTCGACGGCTGACGGCGGCCCGAGGGTCCGGCGGAGGCGGCCGATGCACCGCCACCCCTTTTGTTTTTGAATACAAAAGGAGTAAGATTCTGCAATCCCAGGGAGCAGACATCCGCCGGCACGCAAGACCGGTCCTGCGCAACGCGCCTGCACGCAAGCACCATGACCGACCTCAGCCACTGGCAGACGTTCATGCTCATCGCCGTCATCGCCCTGGGGGTGATCGCCCTGGCCTACCGGCTGGGCGAGCGGCTGCTGACCCGGCGCCAGCAGCGCAAACGCATCCTGGCCGCGCGCGTGCGCTCCGGCCTGGTGCCGCTGGAGATCCCGACCACCACTGCGCGCGCCGCGCTCGACAACCCGAGCACCAGCTTCGGCGCCACCGGCTTCGGCACCACCGAGTTCGGATCGCCCTCCTCCGGCCACGCCTCGCTCTGGGGCCAGCTCGGCGAGGACGAGCAGAACCACCCCATCGTCGACGAGCAGCCGCTCATCCGCATCCGCTACCTCGACATCTACGGCAAGTACGCCGAGCGCACCATCCAGGTCGAGCTGCTGGACCTGCACCGCCAGGCCATCGTCGCCCGGGTCGACAACATCAACGACCCGCGCATCTTCCCGCTCAACCGCATCGCCCAGGCGCGCGACGTGCGCTCCGGCCGGCCCTTCAACCTGGGCCTGTGGGTGGACGCGGTGCGCGTGGCGCGCCGCCGGCGCGAGGCCTCCCACCCGGCCGTGCTGGCCTGAAGGCGGCGGCAGCCCTGCGGCAGCACGAACACCCGGACACCGCAGGGTGGATTTCTTGAGCCAGGGAGCCACGGGAAGCACGAGGCATCCAAGCAGCCCGGCTTCGCACAACGATCGACGCCAGTGACCGGCAGACACTCATCCACGACGTGGCCCCTGGAGGCGCCCGCGGGGCTCCTCGACGCCGCGGGCCGGCCGCTTCCGGCTGCCCGGACCCAGGACCCTGCGCCCGGCTCGCCACCTGTCCTGGCCCCGCCGGCGGCGCAGCGCGGGCCGGCAGCGGCAAGGGCGGGCCGCTACCTCATCGACGACTCGCTGTCGCTGATCAACAGGACCGGCGCCTACCAGATCGCCAAGGACCTGACCGACGCCTTCGCCGCCGAATCCCGCATCCGGCGCTGGCGGCTCTTCGGGCCGAACCTCGCCCAGGGGCTGGCGCGCAAGGTCCTGGCGCGCCTGCTGCTCAGGGAGCTGGAGCTGCTGAAGGACGCCCCGGCCCTGCGCTGGCCGAACCGCGGGCTGCGGCAGCTCTTCCTCGACCCGCTCTACGTGCTGCGCGCGCCGCTGGGCCCGCGCGACATGGTGCTGTGCCACGACGTGGGCCCCCATACCGCCCCCGAGCTGTACCTGCCCGCCACCCGGGCGCTGTACGACCGGGCGTACGCGAAGATCAAGGCGGCCCGGCCCTCCATGGTGTTCGTCAGCGAGACCTCCAGGCGCCAGTTCACCGGCTGGCTGGGCCAGGACTTCCCTTCGCTCAGCGTCATCCCCCTGTACCTGAGGAACGGCATCCATGCCTCGCGCACGGAGCGTGTGCCGTCCGTCGAGGGCCGGTTCCTGCTGTGCGTCGGCGCCCTGGAGCGCCGCAAGAACCACCTCCTGACCATCGAGGCCTTCGCGGCCAGCGGGCTGGCCGGCCAGGGCGTGCAGCTCGTCATCTGCGGCTCCAACGGCGACCAGAAGGACGCCGTGCGGGCCGCCGCGGCGCGGCAGGCCGGCGTGGAACTGCTCGGCTACGTCTCCGACGCGCAGCTCGGGTGGCTCTACCAGAACGCCCTGGGCTTCGTGCTGCCCAGCAAGCTCGAGGGCTTCGGCATGCCCGTCCTGGAGGCGGCGGCCCACGGCCTGCCGGCCATCATCTCCTCCGACGGCGCGCTGTACGAGGCGGTGGGCGGCATCGGCGTGGTGGTCCCGGGCGACGACGTGCCGGGCGTCGCGGCCGCCATGCAGCAGCTCGTCCACATGCCCGCCGACGCGCGCGGCGCCCTGTCCGAACGGCTGAAGGCGCATGCCGGCACGCTGACCCAGCAGCGCTTCCTCGAGCGCTGGCGCGCCGAGATCGACGCCTGGCTCGCCCGCTGAACCCTGCGCGCGCAGCGCGCGCAGGCCCCGGAGGCATCCCCCGATAATCGGCCGCCCGGCTGAAGCGCGCTTTTTCCTGCTGCGCTTCGAGCCCCCGCGTACGGCGCCCCCGATGGGCGGCGCCGGCACGCTTGCCAACCATGCCCATGCCGACAACAGGTTATCGAGGGAAGGCGTGACTGCTGCACATCCGACGAAGCCCGCCCTTTCAGAGCACACCCCCATGATGGCGCAGTACCTGCGCCTCAAGGCCGACCATCCGGACACGCTGCTGTTCTACCGGATGGGCGATTTCTACGAGCTGTTCTACGCCGATGCCGAGAAGGCCTCGCGCCTGATGGACATCACGCTCACCACGCGCGGCCAGTCCGCCGGCGCGCCGGTGGTGATGTGCGGCGTGCCCTTCCACTCGGTCGAGACTTATCTCGCGCGGCTCATCAAGCTGGGCGAATCGGTCGCCATCTGCGAGCAGGTGGGCGAGGTCGGCACCAGCAAGGGGCCGGTCGAGCGCAAGGTGGTGCGCGTCGTCACGCCCGGCACGCTCACCGACGCCGAGCTGCTGGCCGACAAGCGCGACGCGCTGCTGATGGCCGTGCATGCCGGCCCGCGCAACACGCTGGGCCTGGCCTGGCTTTCCGTCACCGGCGCCGACGTGCACCTGGCCGAATGCCCGGCCGATGCGCTGGAGGCCTGGCTGGGCAGGGTCGCGCCGAGCGAGCTGCTCTACAGCGCCGAGGTCACGCCCGCCTTCGAGCAGCGGCTGAAGGCGGCGCGCGAGGCCGGCGGCTTCACGCTCGCCGTGCGGCCGGCCTGGCAGTTCGGCGCCAGCCTGGGCGAGCGCAAGCTGGCCGAGCAGCTCGGCGCCGCCTCGCTCGCGGCCTGGAGCGCCGACGGCCTGGAGCAGGCGCACGCCGCGGCCGCCGCCCTGCTGGGCTATGCGGAACACACGCAGGGCCGCGCGCTCACCCACCTGCAGCGCATCGTGGTCGAGCGCGACGGCGAGCTGATCGAGCTGCCGGCCGCCACCCGCCGCAACCTGGAGCTGGTGCAGACGCTGCGCGGCGAGGACTCGCCGACCCTGTTCTCGCTGCTGGACACCTGCATGACCGGCATGGGCAGCCGCGCCCTGCGCCGCTGGCTGCTGGCGCCGCGGCGCGAGCGGCACGAGGCGCAGCTGCGGCTGGAGGCCATCGCCGCACTGCAGGCGCCCGCGCCCGGCGAGACCGCCGCGCCGTGGAAGCGCCTGCGCGAGCAGTTGAAGAACACCAGCGACGTGGAGCGCATCAGCGCACGCGTCGCGCTGCGGCAGGTGCGGCCGCGCGAGCTGGTCGCGCTGGGCCTGGCGCTGCAGAAGGCGCAGCACCTGGCGCCGCTGCTGCCGGCCGCGGCGACCCTGCTGACCCACGTGGCCGAGGAACTGGCGCCGCCGCCCGGCTGCGCGCAGCTGCTGGCCGCCGCGCTGCTGCCCGAGCCCGCCGCGCTGGTGCGCGACGGCGGCGTGATCGCCACCGGCCACGACGCCGAGCTGGACGAGCTGCGCGCCATCAGCGAGAACGCCGACGGCTTCCTGATCGAGCTGGAGGCGCGCGAGCGCAACCTCACCGGCATCGCCAACCTGAAGGTGCAGTTCAACCGCGTGCACGGCTTCTACATCGAGGTGACGCAGAGCGCCCTCTCGAAGGTGCCCGACCACTACCGCCGCCGCCAGACGCTGAAGAACGCCGAGCGCTTCATCACGCCGGAGCTCAAGGCCTTCGAGGACAAGGCGCTGTCGGCGCAGGAGCGCGCCCTGGCGCGCGAGAAATGGCTGTACGAGCAGCTGCTCGACGCCCTGCAGGCCCACGTGCCTGCCCTCACCCGCCTGGCCGACGCACTGGCCACGCTCGACGCGCTGTGCGCCCTGGCCGAGCGCGCCCACACGCTGGGCTGGAGCGCGCCGCACTTCGTCGCCCACCCCTGCATCGAGATCGAGCAGGGCCGCCACCCGGTGGTGGAGGCGCGGCTGGCCGAGCGCTCGGCCGGCGCCTTCATCGCCAACGACACGCGCCTGGGGCCGAGCCAGCGCATGCAGGTCATCACCGGTCCCAACATGGGCGGCAAGTCCACCTACATGCGGCAGGTGGCACTGATCGTGCTGCTGGCCTCGATGGGCTCCTTCGTGCCGGCGGCGAACTGCCGGCTCGGGCCCATCGACGCCATCCACACCCGCATCGGCGCCGCCGACGACCTGGCCAACGCACAGTCCACCTTCATGCTCGAGATGACCGAAGCCGCGCAGATCCTGCACGGCGCCACGCCGCAGTCGCTGGTGCTGATGGACGAGATCGGCCGCGGCACCAGCACCTTCGACGGGCTGGCGCTGGCCGCCGGCATCGCGGCGCACCTGCACGACCGCACCAAGGCCTTCGCCCTCTTCGCCACGCACTACTTCGAGTTGACCGAGTTCCCGGCCACGCACCATGCGGCGGTGAACATGCACGTGAGCGCGACCGAGTCGGGCCGCGACATCGTCTTCCTGCACGAGCTGCAGCCCGGGCCCGCCAGCCGCAGCTACGGCATCCAGGTGGCGCGGCTGGCCGGCATGCCGGCGGCGGTGGTCAACCATGCGCGCCAGGCGCTGGAGGCGCTGGAGGCGCAGCAGAGCGAGACGCGCGCGCAGGTCGACCTGTTCGCGCCGCCGCCCGCGGCCGAAACGCCGCAGGACAGCCCCATAGAATCCGCCGTGGCCGCGCTCGACCCCGACGCGATGAGCCCCAGGGAGGCGCTGGAAGCGCTCTACAAACTCAAGAAACTGCACGAACGCGAGCGGGCCTGAGGGGGCCCTGCCGCGCCACACCCATGACGTACTGCGTAGGCATCAAACTCAACGCCGGGCTGGTGTTCCTGTCCGACTCGCGCACCAACGCGGGGGTCGACCACATCAGCACCTTCCGCAAGATGATCGTCTACGAGCAGCCGGGCGAGCGCGTCATGGTGCTGCTGTCGGCCGGCAACCTCAGCATCTCGCAATCGGTGCGCGAGATCCTGCAGACCGAGGAGCTGCAGGAGCCCGGCAGCGACACCCCCACCACGATCTGGAACGCGCGCAGCATGTTCGACGCCGCGCGCGTGCTGGGCGCGGCCGTGCGCCACGTCTACGACCGCGACGCCGAGGCGCTCAAGCACGCCGGGGTGGACTTCAACGTCACCTTCGTCTTCGGCGGGCAGATCAAGGGCGAGGGGATGCGCCTGTTCCTCGTCTATTCGGCCGGCAACTTCATCGAGGCCACCACCGAGACGCCCTACTTCCAGATCGGCGAATCGAAGTACGGCAAGCCGGTGCTCGACCGCGTGCTCACGCCCGAGACGCCGCTGGCCGAGGCCGCCAAGTGCGCGCTGGTGTCGATGGACTCGACCATGAAGTCCAACCTCTCGGTGGGCCTGCCGCTGGACCTGGTGGTCTACGAGGCCGGCGGCCTGGCCGCCGACAAGATCGTCTGCATCGACGCCGACAACCCCTACTACCGCATGATCCACGACGGCTGGGGCCAGAAGCTGCGCGAGGTGTTCGACAGCCTGGAAGACCCGGTGTGGGACGACGCGGCCACCGAGCACCCGCTGAAGATGCCGGCGGTGCGGCACGAGGCGCTGCGCAAGATCTCCACGCCCGAGGAAAAGCTCATCTGAGCGGGTTTCCGCCGCGCCGTGGCAGCCGGCCCCCGCGCCGAGCCTCAGCGGCCGGCGTGCCCGGACGCGCCGCGGCGCCGCGACAGCGCCGCCAGGAAGCGCTCGGCCAGCCCCCGGGGGTTGCGGCGCAGCAATTCGGTGGTGCAGGCGCCCACCACGCTGCCCTCATAGCGCATCTGCACGCGCGGGAAATAGTGGCCCAGCGAGTCCCCTGCGTCCTGCAGGCAGGTTTCCAGCGAATCGAAGGCGCTCTCGTAGCAGGCGGCGTCGCCCTCGCGCGAGCCGTCCGTGGTGATGCTGTACGCGTAACGGTCGGGGCGGAGCTGATGGATATCCAGTAACAAATTCATGACAATCTCCCGGCAAGAACTGCTGTCAAGCCAAGAATTTCCGAAGCGCGCCCTTTGATTCGTTACGAGAGGCGCAAAAAATGAGGACGAAAGATACAAAATGTGGACTTTCGCACCAATCCCCGAAAACTGGTACCTCTTTGGTACTAATCCCTTCCCCGGGGGACGGTGCGGCGGTCTTGGCAAGGAGCAGTCCCCTTGGAAGTGATCGAACCGGTCCACCTGAGCCCTGCGCTGGTGGTGGATGACGAGCCGGCCGTGCGGCAGCGCCTGGCCGGCGTATTGCAGGGCCTGGGCTGCCCGCCCGAGGCCATCGCCACGGCCGAGAGCGTGGCGAAGGCGCGCGACCGCGTGGGCGAGCGCCGCTTCGGCGTGGTGCTGGTGGACATCGGCCTGCCCGACGGCAGCGGCGTCGAGTTCATCGGCTGGATGCGCCGCCACCAGCCCGACACGCCCGCCGTGGTGATCTCGGCCTGGCGCACCGAGGACGTGATCGTCAGCGCGCTGCGCGCCGGGGCGATCGGCTACCTGCTCAAGGAGCGCGACGACCTGGAGCTGAGCCTGGCGCTGCGCAGCATCGAGCGCGGCGGCGCGCCGATCGACCCCTTCGTCGCGCGCCGCATCATGGGCCTGCTGGCCGCGCCCGGCCCGCCGGGCGGCGGCAGCCCCGTGCCGCCCGACGGCGAGCCCGTCCCCTCGCTCAGCCCGCGTGAACGCGAGATCCTCCGCCTGGTCGCCCAGGGCCTGAGCAACCGCGAGATGGCGGACCTGCTTTCGATCTCGAAGCTGACGGTCGAATGCCACACCAAGAACATCTACCGCAAGCTGGTGGTGAACTCGCGCACCGAGGCGGTGTTCGAGGCGCGCCGGCACGGGCTGCTTTCCTGATCCGGCGCGGATGGCTGGCGCCGCTGCTGGCGATGCTGGCGCTGCTGCTGGCAGCCCCGGCACCGGCGGCGGCGGGGGAACCGCTCGAACTGGCCCGGGCACAGGCCGTGCGCGGCGGCTGGCACGACACGGCGCCGCCCGAGACGGGTTGGCAGGCGGTCGACCTGCCCGACAACTGGGCCACCCGCTGGCCGTCCCACGACGGCGTCGTCTGGTACCGCTTCACCTGGCAGCACGCCGGCGACGCCCCCGCGGCGCTGATGCTGGCGTGGATCAACATGGCCGGCAGCGTGTACGTGAACGGCATCGAGCTGCACCGCGACGCCAGCCTGCTGGAGCCGCTCACGCGCAGCTGGAACACGCCGCGCCAGTGGCTGGTGGCGCCGGCGCTGCTGCGCGAGGGCGAGAACACCGTGCTGGTGCGGGTGGCCGGCATGGCTGCCTACCAGGGCGGGCTGCCGCCGCTGCTGGCGGGCGAGCCGGCGCAGGTGCAGGCCCGCTACGAGGAGGAGCTGCTGTGGCGCCACGACCTGCCCCTGGTCGCCATGGCCGCCAGCGTGGTGATCGTCCTGCTGTTCGGCGGCCTGTGGCTGATGCGCCCGCGCGAGACGGCCTATGCCTGGTTCGCGCTGATGTCGCTGGCCTGGCTGCTGTTCGAGTTCAACCACCTGGCGACCTCGCCCTGGCCGCTGGCGGGCACCGACGCCTGGCAGGCGCTGAACACCTCGCTGCTGGTCTTCTTCGCCGCCGCCTTCCTGCTGTTCGTGCTGCGATTGCGGCGCGAGGAAGGGGCGCCGCTGGTGGAGGCCGCCATCTGGCTCGCCGCGGTGCTGGCCTGGGCCGACCTGTGGAGCCTGCCGCGCACCGGCATGGCCGCGCACCGGGCGCTGTGGAGCAGCGTGGCCGCCGCCGCGACGGCCGCGGCGGCCGTGGGCGTGTTCGCCGTGCGCTGGCCGGTCTCCAGCCGGCGCGAGCGGACGCTGCTGCTCGTGCTGATGCTGATCGTGCTGGCGGCGGCGGCACACGACCTGCTGGTGTTCCTGCAATGGGTGCCGGGCACGCGCTACTACGCCGGCATCGCCTCCTGCGCGCTGCTGGTGGCGCTGGCCGTGCTGCTGGCGCGCCGCTTCACGCAGGCGCTGCGCGAGACGGAGCAGTTCAACGCACGCCTGATCGCCCAGGTCGAGGCGGCGAAGACCGAGCTGCGCGACACGCTGGAGCGCACGCACGCGCTCAAGCTGATGCATGCGCGCGCCCATGAGCGGGTGGCGCTGGCCAGCGACCTGCACGACGGCCTGGGCGGCATGCTGGTGGGCAGCATCGCCTCGCTGGAGCACGCCTCGCAGCCGGTGCCGCAGGACCGCATCCTCGCCATGCTCAAGGACCTGCGCGACGACCTGCGGCTGATCCTGGACGCCACCGGCCAGCAGCCGGGGCTGCAGCCGCTGGACGACGTGATCGCCCCGCTGCGCCACCGCCTGGGCACGCTCTTCGAGGCCAACGGCATCGTCTGCCGCTGGCACCTGCTCAACGTCGGCGACCTGACGCTCACCACCTCGCTGAACATCGGCGTGCTGCGCTTCCTGCAGGAAGCGCTGACCAACGTGCTCAAGCACAGCGGCGCGCGCCGGGCGGACGTCTACGTCACCCGCACCCGCACCCACCTGCGGCTGGACGTGCGCGACGACGGCCGCGGCTTCGCCGTCGAGTCGGCCGGCGACGCGCCGGGCAACGGCCTGCGCAACATGCGCACGCGCGCCGAGCGGCTGGCCGGCGTGGTGCAGTGGCAGTCGCGGCCGGGCCGCACGGTGGTCACGCTGCTGATCGACCTGCTCTCGGCGCGCTAGCTAGCGCGGCAGCCAGCTCACTCGGCCCACTGCACCACGCCGCTCCAGGCCGTGGCCAGCACCACGATGCCGAAGGCGATGCGGTACCAGGCGAAGGGCACGAAGCTGTGGCTGGAGATGTAGCGCAGCAGCCAGCGCACGCACAGCCAGGCGCTCACGAAGGAGAACACCAGGCCCACCGCGAACAGCGGGATGTCGGCCGCCGAGAGCAGCGCGCGCTCCTTGTAGAGGCTGTAGACGCCGGCGCCGATGAGCGTGGGGATGGCCAGGAAGAAGGAGAAGTCCGTCGCGGCCTTGCGCGACAGGCCCAGCAGCATGCCGCCGATGATGGTCGCGCCCGAGCGGCTGGTGCCAGGGATCATGGCGAAGCACTGCACCAGGCCGACCTTGAGCGCGTCCCAGGGCGTCATGTCGTCCACATGCTCCACGCGCACGGCGCCGGGCGGGCGCTTCTCGGCCCAGAGGATGACGAAGCCGCCGAGGATGAAGGTGGTGGCCACCACCACCGGCGTGAACAGGTTCGCCTTGATGGCCTTGCCGAACACCAGGCCCAGCACCACCGCCGGCAGGAAGCCGATCAGCACGTTGAGCGCGAAGCGCCGCGCCTTCGGCTGGCGCGGCAGCGCCGTGACGGTCGAGCGGATCTTCTGCCAGTACACCAGGATGACGGCGAAGATCGCGCCGGTCTGGATGGCGATGTCGAACACCTTGGCCTTGCCGTCGTCGAAACCCAGCAGCGCGCCGGCGAGGATGAGGTGGCCGGTGGACGAGATGGGGAGGAATTCGGTCAGACCCTCCACGATGCCCATGACCGCGGCCTTGACCAAGAGAACGATATCCAAACTGACGCTCCTACAAAGAGCGCCGATTATCGCGAGGGGTCAGGGTCCTCCCGGATGCGCTCGCGCAGCGCCCGTACCGCGCTGCCCGGCGTGGTCAGCACCGGCACCTGCGCCGGCAGCTCGCGGCGCAGCAGCGGCGCCGCCCGCGCCATGCTGAACTGCGCCAGCGCGATCACCTCGCAGCCCTCGGCCAGCAGCGCCCGCGCGGCGTGCAGCACGGCCTCGTCGTGCGCCTGCACGCGGCCCTCGTCCAGCGCCTGCAGGGCGCCTTCGGCCAGCCGGGTGCGCAGCGGCACCGCGGCGGGGAATTCCGGCGGCATGCTCCGCAGCGTGGGCGCGAAGGAGGCGATCAGCCCGACCCGGCCGCCGGAGCGCGCCGCGTCGGCGATCATCGCCTCGTTGGGCTTGAGCACCGGCATGTGCGGCCGCCGCGCCGCCGCGGCCTCGATGCAGGGCCCGAAGGCCGAGCAGGTGAACAGGATGCCCCTCGCGCCGGTGCCTTCGGCGTAGGCGCTCAGCGTCTCGAAGCGCCGGTGCATCGCCTCGTCGAGCCCGCGGCCGGACCGGGCCAGGTCGGCCGAGAGGCTGTCGTCCAGCAGGTTCATGCGCTGGCATGCGGGCCAGGCCCGCGCCATCTCCTCGTTGATGGGCGCGACCGAGTGGGCCAGCGCGTGGATCAGGGCGACGCGCGT
Organism: Xenophilus sp.; assembly: GCF_044462705.1. NCBI lineage: Bacteria > Pseudomonadati > Pseudomonadota > Betaproteobacteria > Burkholderiales > Comamonadaceae > Xenophilus > Xenophilus sp. The sequence continues at coordinate 50,635 of NZ_JBIQNC010000008.1, read as the reverse complement.
CATGCCACCCCCTTGGCGCCCAGCGGCTCGGCGCGCGCGCGCCGGCCCTGCCCCCACCACAGCAGCAGCACCAGCAGCGTCGCGGGCAGGTAGATCCAGTAGGCGGAGGGCCGGTCGCTGGGCACCATCACCGCGGCCACTTCCCAGCCGGGCTCGAAGCCGCTCTTGCGCGCCTGGCTGCCGAAGCGCACGTTGGCGATCCGCACCTGCTCGCCCAGCGACGTGACGGTCAGGCCCGCCTTCTGCAGCCGCTCGCGCCCGGGCCCGGCTTCGTCGAGCTGCACCGCGACGGTCTTGCGCACCTCGTCGCCCTCGATGTTGGTGCCGTGGATCTGCAGCACCAGCCGCTCCTTCTCGCCCAGCGCCTCGGCCGACTCGAAGATCCGGCTGGCCGGCGCCTCGCTGTAGGGCGCGGCGTACTGGTCCACCACCCAGTCGGGGCGGAACAGCAGGAAGGTGGCGACCAGCAGCAGCAGCACCTCCCACCAGCGGCAGCGGGTGCGGAACCAGCCCATGGTGGCTGCCGCGAAGGTGAGCGAGGCCAGCGTGGCGGTGAGAGCGACCAGCGCGATCTCCCACCAGCCGCGCACGTCGATCATCAGCAGCGCCGGATTGAAGACGAAGACGAAGGGAAGCACCACCGTGCGCATGGCGTACAGCGAACCCTGCACGCCGGTCCTGATCGGGTCCTCGCCCGAGATCGCCGCCGCGGCGAAGGTGGCCAGGCCCGCCGGCGGCGTGACGTCGGCCACGATGCCGTAGTAGAAGACGAACAGGTGCACCGCGATGAGCGGGATCACCAGCCCCGACTGCGCGCCCAGCTCGACGATGACCGGCGCCATCAGCGAGGCCATCAGCACGTAGTTGGCGGTGGTGGGCACGCCCAGGCCCAGCACCAGGCAGACGAAGGCGGTGAACAGCAGCATCAGGATCACGTTGCCCTGCGACACCAGTTCCACGAAGTCGGTCATGCGGAAGCCCAGCCCGGTGAGCGTGATGCCGCCGACGATGATGCCCGCCGTCGCGGTGGCGATGCCGATGCCGATCATGTTGCGGCTGCCGTCGTTCAGGCCCTGGACGACCTCGTTCGCGCTGTCCTTCCACGCCTGCAGCGGCATGCCGCGGCCGCGGAAGAAGGCCAGCAGCGGCCGCTGCGTGAGCATCAGCACGATCATGGTCACGGTGGCCCAGAAGGCCGACAGCGCGGGCGAGAGCTCGTCCACCGCCAGGCACCAGATCAGCACGCCGATGGGGATCAGGTAGTAGAGGCCGGCGCGCACCGTGGGCCAGGCCTGCGGCAGCACGGGGTTGTTGACGTCGATGTCCTCCGGCAGGTCGGGGCTGCGCGCAGCCACCCGCAGCAGCCAGACGTACAGGCCTGCCAGCAGCCCGATCAGCACCCAGGGCGCGGCCGCGCCGAGCAGCGCGCGCGCGCCGATGGCGATCCAGTACACCGCGCCCATCACGGCGATGGTGCCCGAGATGCCGAGCGCGCGGCCGGTGAACTTCTGCCGCGCGGTGCGCGCCTGCGCCATCGCCATCGGCCTGATGCCCAGCTTCACCGCCTCCAGGTGGACGATGTAGAACAGCGCGATGTAGGAGATGACGGCCGGCAGCAGCGCGTGCCTGATGATGTCCACGTAGGGGATACCCACGTACTCCACCATCAGGAAGGCCGCGGCGCCCATCACCGGCGGCATGATCTGGCCGTTGATGGACGAGGCGGTCTCGATCGCGCCGGCCTTCACGCCGCCGTAGCCGGCCTTCTTCATCAGCGGGATGGTGAAGATGCCGCCGGTGACCACGTTGGACACCGACGAGCCCGAGATCAGCCCGTTGAGCGCCGACGAGACCACCGCCACCTTGGCCGGCCCGCCGCGCAGGTGGCCCAGCAGCGCGAAGGACACCTGCATCATGTAGTTGCCGCCGCCGGCGCGGTCGAGCAGCGCGCCGAACAGCACGAAGATGTAGATGAAGGCCACCGACACGCCCAGCGCCACGCCGTACACGCCCTCGGTCGTCAGCCACATGTGCGAGGCCATGCGCTCCAGCGAGGCGCCCTTGTGCGCGATCACGTCGGGCAGCCAGGGCCCCAGGAAGACGTAGCCCAGGAACACGATGCCCAGGATCGCCATCGGCAGGCCCACCGCGCGGCGGGTGGCCTCCAGCAGCAGCACCAGCCCCGCGCAGGCGGTGGCGACGTCCATCGCCGTCGGCTGGCCGGGCCGCGTGGCCAACTCGCGGTAGAACAGCATCAGGTAGGCGCCCGCGAAGGCGGCCGCCAGCGCCAGCGCCCAGTCCTGCAGCGGGATGCGGTCGCGCGGCGAGCGCCGCGTCGCCGGAAAGGCCAGGAAGGCCAGGAACAGCGCGGTGCCCAGGTGGATGGCGCGCGCCTCGGTGTCGTTGAGCACGCCGAAGCCCAGCATGAAGGGCAGCGGCGAGGCGTACCAGAGCTGGAACAGCGCCCAGCCCACCGCGCCGATGAAGATCACCATGCCGGGCGCGCCGCCGGCCGTGCGGCCGCCGGTGTCGACGTCCGCCACCAGTTGCTGCAGTTCCGGGGATGCCTTGTCGAGGTCACTCATGTACCGGCCATCCTTTCCCCTGTGCTACGGGGTTCAGTCCTGTTCCCGAAAAAGGCGGATGGCCTTGCGGGATCCATCCGCCTCCCTGCACCCGCATCGGGCGTGCGCGGCGCCGGGTTACTTCACCCAGCCCTTTTCCTTGTAGTAACGCAGCGCGCCCTCGTGCAGCGGCGCGGTCTGCCCCGCCTTGACCATGTCCTCGGGCTTGAGGTTGGCGAAGGCCGGATGCAGGCGCTTGAAGTCCTCGAAGTTGTCGAACACCGCCTTGACCACCTGGTAGATGGTGTCGGCCGGCACCTTGGCGGAGCTGACGAAGGTGGCCAGCACGCCGTAGGTCTCGGTGGCCTGCGGGTTGTTCGGATACAGCCCGGCGGGGATGGTGGCCTTGGCGAAGTAGGGGTTGTCGGCCACCAGCTTGTCGACCACCGGGCCGGTCAGCGGCACCAGCTTGGCGCCGCAGCTCGTGGTCGGGTCCTGGATGTTGGCCGAGGGGTGGCCCACCGCGTAGAAGAAGCCGTCGATCTTGCCGTCGCACAGCGCGGGGCCGTGCTCGTCGGCCTTGAGTTCGGAGGCGAGGCCGAAGTCGCTCATCTTCCAGCCCAGCGCGTTGACGAGCTGGGTGGACGAGGCCAGCGTGCCCGAGCCCGGGTTGCCGACGTTGAAGCGCTTGCCCTTGAAGTCCTCGAACTTCGCGATGTTGGCTTCCTTGCGCGCCACCACGGTGAAGGGCTCCGGGTGCAGCGAGAACACCGCGCGCAGCTCGGGGTAGGCGCCGGCGCTCTGGAACTGGCCCTGCCCCTTCACCGCGTTGAACTGCACGTCGCTCTGCGCCACGCCCATGTCCAGCTCGCCGGCCTTGATGGTGTTGATGTTGAACACCGAGCCGCCGGTGGACTCCACCGAGCAGCGGATGCCGTGCTGCGCGCGGTCCTTGTTGACCAGGCGACAGATCGCGCCGCCGGCCGCGTAGTACACGCCGGTCACGCCGCCGGTGCCGATGGTGACGAACTTGGACTGCGCCATCGCGGGCACGGCGGCCAGGCCGGACGCGGCCACGGCGAGCGCGCCGGCCAGCGCGGGGAACGGGTTCTTCTTCATCACTGCTTTCTCCTCGGTTCGGGTTGGAAAGGGGAAACGCTCACGCGGCCAGTGCCGCGTCCAGCGCCGTCGCCAGCAGCCGGGCGATCTGCGCCAGGTCGGCCTCGCTGGCGATGAACGGCGGCGCGAGCAGCACGTGGTCGCCCTGCCGCCCGTCGACGGTGCCGCCCATCGGGTACACCAGCAGGCCCCGCGCCATCGCCGCCTGCTTGACGCGCGCGTGCAGCCGGCGGGCCGGGTCGAAGGGCGTCTTGCCGACGCGCTCGGCCACGAGTTCGACGCCCCAGAAGAAGCCGCGCCCGCGGATGTCGCCCACGTGCGGGTGCGCGCCCAGCGCCTCGCGCAGCAGGCGGCCGAAGACCTCGCCGCGCTCGCGCACCCGGGCCAGCAAGCCGTCGCGGTGGATGACCCGCTGCACCGCCAGCGCCGCCGCGCAGGCGACCGGGTGGCCGAGGTAGGTGTGGCCGTGCTGGAAGAAGCCGCTGCCGCTGGACATGGCCTCCACGATGCGGCGCTGGGCGAGCACCGCGCCCACCGGCTGGTAGCCGCCGCCCAGCCCCTTGGCGACGGTGACGAGGTCGGGCACCACGCCCTCCTGCTCGCAGGCGTAGAGCGTGCCGGTGCGGCCCATGCCGCACATCACCTCGTCGAGGATCAGCAGCACGCCGTGGCGGTCGCAGACCTCGCGCACCGCCTTGAAGTAGCCCGGCACCGGCGTCAGCACGCCGGCAGTGGCGCCGCCCACCGTCTCGGCGACGAAGGCGATCACGCGGCCCGCGCCCTGCGCCAGGATGGCCTGCTCCAGCTCGTCGGCCAGCCGCTGGCCGTACTGCTGCGCGCTCTCGCCCTCGCGCTGCTCGCGGTAGGGATAGCAGGGCGACACGTGCGTGGCCGGCACCAGGATGGGCGCGAAGGGCTCGCGCCGCCAGGCGTTGCCGCCGACGGCCAGCGCGCCCAGCGTGTTGCCGTGATAGCTCTGGCGGCGCGCGATGAAGTGGGTGCGCTGCGGCTGGCCGGTCTCCACGAAGTACTGGCGCGCCATCTTCAGCGCCGCCTCCACGGCCTCCGATCCGCCGCTGACCAGGTAGGCATGGCTCGTGCCCTCGGGCGCGGTGCGCACCAGTTCGTCGGCGAGCTGCTCCGCCACCTCGGTGGTGAAGAAGCTGGTGTGGGCGTAGGCCAGCCGGTCGATCTGCGCGTGCATGGCGGCGATCACGTCGGGGTGGCCGTGGCCGAGCGAGGAGACGGCCGCGCCGCCCGAGGCGTCGAGGTACGCCCGGCCCTGCGCGTCGCGGATGAACATCCCGCTGGCGGACACGGCCTGCGGCGGGGTGTGGCGCAGGTGGCGGTGGAAGACGTGGCTCATGGCGAGAGGGAATTCGGAACTAATGTTTTGAGAAATTCTGTTTTGGAACAAATGTTCCGTCAACCCTCGATAGCCCTGATGGTGGAACACCTCATACCGCTTTCGGTACATTCGTTCCACCCTGTCGCCACCCTCCTCCCGCCATGCCCTCCGTCCAGGAACAGATCCGCCAGCGCTTTCCCGAACTGAGCCCCGCGCTGCAGCGGATCGCCCGCTACCTGCTGGACCACCCGGCCGAGGTGGTGACGACCTCGATGCGCCGCATCGGCGTGCACGCCGACGCCACGCCGGCGACGCTGGTGCGCTTCGCGCAGCACTTCGGCTTCGACGGCTGGCCGCCGCTGAAGGCGGCCTTCGCCGCCGAGATGGGCCTGGGCCCGCAGGCCTACGGTGAACGGGCCCAGCAGCTCATCGGCCGCGCGCGCGAGGCGGGCCTGGCGGACGAGATGTTCGAGGTGCAGCGCCGCAACCTGGAGGAGACGCAGGCGCACTGCGCCCCTTCGCTGGAGCGGGTCTGCGCGGTGCTGGAGAAGGCGCCCGCCGTGCATGCCGCGGGCTTTCGCGCCTGCTATCCGATCGCCTTCGCCTTCGTCTACCTGTACCGGCTGTTCCGGCCCTCGGTGCACCTGGTGGACGGCCTGGGCGGCGCGCTGGAGATGCAGCAGCGCAGCTTCGCCCGGGGCGACGCGCTGCTGGTGGCCAGCTTCGCGCCCTACTCGCGCGAGGCGCTGCAGGTGGCCCAGGCCGCGCGCGCGGCCGGCTGCCGCGTGATCGCGCTGACCGACAGCAGCACCTCGCCGCTGTCGCTGCAGGCGCACGAGACGCTGCTGTTCGCCAACCACAGCCCTTCGTTCTTCCCCTCGGTGTCGGCCGGCATGACGCTGGCCGAGACCCTGCTGGAGCTGCTGGCCAGCCGCGCCGGCAAGGCCGCCGTGCGCCGCATCGACGAGGCGGAGCGCCAGCTGCACGAATCCGGCGCCTACCTGGAGGCGCCGCGCAGCCGGGCCTGACGCTCAGGGCTGCTGCAGCCGCTGCAGCAGGTCCGCGGTCGGGAAGCCGTCGGCCGGCAGGCCGGCGCTGCGCTGCCAGTCGCGCAGCGCGCGGCGGGTGGCGGCGCCGGCAACGCCGTCGGGCTCGCCGGGGTCGAAGCCCCGCGCCTTCAGCGCCTGCTGCAGCGTGCGCACCTGGCTGCGCGTGAGCGGCACCAGGTCGCGCGGCCAGGCGGCCTGCACGCCCTCGCCGCCCGCCAGCCGCTGGGCCAGCAGGCCGACGCCCAGGGCGTAGCTGGTCGAGTTGTTGTAGCGCAGCAGCGCGCGGAAGTTGGGCCCGGCCAGGAAGGCCGGGCCGCGCGCACCGGCCGGCAGCAGCAGCTGCGCATCGGGCAGCGGTGGCAGCGCGGCGCCGGATGCGGACTGCACGCCCTCGGCGGCCCAGGCGGCGGCGTCCTGGCGCACGCCGGCATCGGCGCGCGCCACGTCGAAGCCGGGCGGCAGGCGCACTTCCACGCCCCAGGGCTGACCCGCCTGCCAGCCGGAGCGGGCCAGGAAGCTGGCGGTGGAGGCCATCACGTCGGCCATGCTGCCCCAGATGTCGCGCCGGCCGTCGCCGTCGGCGTCGACGGCGTGGCCGAGGAAGGTCGAGGGCATGAACTGCGTCTGCCCCATGGCGCCGGCCCAGGAGCCGATCATGTGGGCGCGGTCGATGTCGCGGTTGTCGATGATGCGCAGCGCGGCCAGCAGCTCCCTGCGCGCCCAGTCGGCGCGGCGGCCGTCGAAGGCCAGGGTCGCCAGCGCGTCGACGGTCGGCGTGTCGCCGACGTTGGCGCCGTAATTGCTCTCCATGCCCCAGACGGCGCCCAGCACCTCGGCCGGCACGCCGTAGCGCGCGGCGGCGGCATCGGCCTCGGGGCGCACGCGCGCCAGCTGCTCCTGCCCGCGGGCGACTCGCGCGTCGCTGACGGCGGTGTCGAGGTAGTCCCACACGGCGCGGGTGAACTCGGGCTGCGCGCGGTCCAGCTCGACCACGCGCGGCAGGTACTGCGCCGGGTCGAGCGCGGCCGCCAGCGTCGCCTCGCCGATGCCGGCGGCGCGCGCCTCGGCGCGGAAGGCGGCCAGCCAGGCGGCGAAGCCGTTGGCGGGCGCCGCCGCCTGGGGCGCCGGTGGCACGGGCGTCGGCGCGGGCTGCGCCTGCGGCTGCTGCTGGGGCCCCTGCGGCGGCTGCGACGCGCAGGCCGCCAGCGCCAGGGCGGCCAGGCCCGCGGCCCATCGCCGGGCGGCCGGTGCGGCGGCGAGCCAGGGCATCAGACGTGCCCCGTCACCGCATGCGGGCGGTACGGCGCCTCCAGCCGCGCGATCTCGTCGGCCGACAGCGCCACGTCCAGCGCCGCCACGGCCTGGTCGAGCTGCCAGGTCTTGCTGGCGCCGACGATCGGCCCGGCGATGCCCTTGTGCAGCAGCCAGGCGTAGGCCAGCGTGGCGTTGGTCAGGCCGCGCTCGCCGGCCAGTTGCGTCAGCGCCTCCACCACGGCGAAGTCGCTGTCGGCGTAGTAGTACTTCTGGGCGATGTCGTCGGTCTGGGCGCGGCTGGTGGCGCCGGCGGCCTTGTCGTCGGCCTTGCGGTTGCCGGCCAGGAAGCCGCGCGCCAGCGGGCTCCAGGGGATCAGGCCCACGCCCTGGTCGTGGCACAGCGGGATCATCTCGCGCTCTTCCTCGCGGTAGACCAGGTTGTAGTGGTTCTGCATCGAGACGAAGCGCGTCCAGCCGTTCTCCCTGGCGACCTGCTGCGCCTTGGCGAACTGCCAGGCGAACATGCTGGAGGCGCCGATGTAGCGCACCTTGCCGCTCTTCACGATGTCGTGCAACGCCTCCATCGTCTCCTCGATCGGCGTCTCGTGGTCCAGGCGGTGGATCTGCCAGAGGTCGATGTAGTCGGTGCCCAGCCGGCGCAGCGAGTCGTCCACCGCGTGGAACAGGCGCTTGCGCGAGAGGCCGTCGGCGTTGGGCCGGCGGTCCGGCTTGGCGGCGGCGCTGTTGCCGCCCTTGAAGTCCAGCGCGACGGGATAGTAGGCCTTGGTGGCGATCACCGTCTCCTCGCGCCGGCAGAACTCGCGCACGAACTGGCCCGTCAGCACCTCCGACTCGCCGGCCGAGTACATGTCGGCCGTGTCGAAGAAATTGATGCCCAGCTCCACCGCGTGGCGCACCACCTCGCGCGAGGGGCCCGCCTCCAGCACCCACGGCCGCCACTTCGGCGTGCCGTAGGTCATCATGCCCAGGGCGATGCGGGAAACCGTGAGGCCGGTGCGGCCGAGGCGGGTGTAGTGCATGG
>NZ_JBIQNC010000008.1:32608-42159 GCF_044462705.1 Xenophilus sp. | reverse complement strand
CCCGCCCAGGTGGGCGAAGTGCGCCACGCCGGCGAAGCTGCCGGTCACGCCGAAGATCAGCTCCAGCGCGCCGTACAGCGCCACGAAGACCGGCGCCGGCATGGGGATGGGCGGGATCAGCGGCACGATCTTGCGCTTGGGGAACATCATGGCGAAGCCCACCAGGATGCCGAACAGGCCGCCCGAGGCGCCGACCGTCGGGTAGGTGGCGTCGCCCAGCGCCGCCACCACGAGCTGCGCCGCCGCCGCGCCGAGCACGCTGACGAAGTAGAAGACCAGCAGGCGCTTCGAGCCCCACAGCCGCTCCAGGTCCGAGCCGAACATCCACAGGCCGAACATGTTGAACAGCAGGTGCGAGAAGCCGCCGTGCAGGAAGGCGTAGGTCACCAGCTGCCAGGGCGCGAAGACGCCGGAGCCCACGGGCCACAGCGCCAGCGCGCCGGTCAGCCCCTCCGACAGGCCCTGGGCCAGGAACACGATGACGTTGGTGAGGATCAGTGCCTGGACGGCGGGAGGCATGGAGAACATCCGGTCGGGACTTTCGTCGAAGACAGAGGGAAAGGGTCGGCTCAGGCGGGCGCCCCGGACTCGCAGCGCAGCACGCGCCAGGCGCACAGGCTGCCGGCCAGCGCCAGCACCGCCGCGGCGCCGAACATGGCCACGAAGCCGAAGTGCTGGGCTGCGGCGCCGCCGGCCAGCACGCCGATCACGCCCCCGAAACCATAGCCGATCACGGTGAACAGCGCCTGGCCCCGGCCCCGCAGGCTGCCGGGGAAATGCTGCGACACCAGCGCGATGCAGGTGGTGTGGTGCGCCGCGAACGACAGCGCATGCAGCAACTGCGCCAGCACCAGCGCGGCGAACCACTGGCCCAGGCCGCCGGTCAGCGCGAAGCGCAGCACGCCCGCGGCGCCGCACAGCAACAGCCAGCGCGGCATGCTCAGGCGGCGCATCAGGCGCCCCTGCAGCCAGAACCAGCCGATCTCCACCAGCACCGACAGCGCCCACAGGAAGCCGATCACGCCCTTGCCGTAGCCCAGCGAGTCCAGGTACAGCGACAGGAAGCCGTAGACGCTGAAGTGCGCCATCACGTGGAAGAACAGCGAGGCCAGGAACCAGCGCACCGCCGGCTGGCGCAGCACCGGCCCGACCGGCGCCTGCGCCTGCGCGACCTGGGCCACCGGCTCGCGCGTGTCGGGCAGCCGCAGCGTGGCCAGCAGCACCAGCGCCAGCGAGCCCGTCGCCCAGCCGGGGAAGTGCCCCATGCCGAAGCGCTCGAACCACTCGCCCGCCAGCAGCACGGTGACGAGGAAGCCCGCCGAGCCGCACAGGCGGATGCGCCCGTAGCGGCCCCAGTCGCCCGCCACCAGGTGCGCCATCGCCGCCTCGGTCAGCGACATCATCGAGCTGGTGTGGGTGAACATCACCAGCAGCACCACCAGCACCCACCAGGCGCCGCCGCCGTGCCACCACAGGCCGAGCGAGCCGACCAGCGCCACCGCCGCGCTGTAGCGCAGCAGCTTGACGCGCTCGCCGGTGCGGTCGGACAGCGCGCCCCAGGCATAGGGCGCGAACACCCGGGTGACGGACTGCACCGAGGTCAGCAGGCTGATGGTGAAGATCGGCAGCCCCAGGCTCTGCAGCCACAGCGGCAGGTAGGGGTTGAAGAAGCCGATGTGCGCGAAATAGCTGGCCGACAGGCCCGCGAAGGCCAGCAGCGAACGCCGGCTCGCCGCCGCGGCCGGTGGCGCGGGGCTCACAGGAAGGAGGACTGCGGGCCCTCGTGCTCCGTCGCGGTGCCGCCGGCCTCGCGCCGGCGCGTGCGCTCCACGTCGCCGCACTGCGCGCGGTGGCGCAGCGCGTGCTCCATCACCACCAGCGCCAGCATCGCCTCGGCGATGGGCGTGGCACGGATGCCCACGCAGGGGTCGTGGCGGCCCTTGGTCACCACCTCGACCGGCTGGTCGTGGATGTCCACCGAGCGGCGCGGGCTGATGATGGAGCTGGTGGGCTTGATGGCGATGCTCACCTCCAGGTCCTGCCCGGTGCTGATGCCGCCCAGCACGCCGCCGGCGTTGTTGCTCTCGAAGCGCCCGCCGGGGCCGATGCTGTCGCCATGCCGGGTGCCGCGCTGCGCCACGCTGGCGAAGCCGGCGCCGATCTCCACGCCCTTGACGGCGTTGATGCCCATCATCGCGTAGGCGATGTCGGCGTCGAGCTTGTCGAACAGCGGCTCGCCCAGGCCCACCGGCACCCGGCTGGCGGTGACGCGGATGCGCGCGCCGCAGGAGTCGCCGGCCTTGCGCAGCGCGTCCATGTACGCCTCCAGCGGCGCGACGTCGGCGATCGGCGCGAAGAAGGGGTTCTGGTCGACGTGGTCCCACGAGGCGAAGGGGATTTCCAGCTCGCCGATCTGCGCCATGCAGCCGCGGAACACGGTGCCGTACTGCTCGAACAGCCACTTCTTGGCGACCGCGCCGGCCGCCACCATGGGCGCCGTCAGCCGCGCCGAGGAGCGGCCGCCGCCGCGCGGGTCGCGGATGCCGTACTTCTTCCAGTAGGTGTAGTCGGCATGGCCGGGGCGGAACTGCTGCGCGATGGCGCCGTAGTCCTTGCTGCGCTGGTCGGTGTTCTGGATCAGCAGCGCGATCGGCGTGCCGGTGGTGCGGCCCTCGTACACGCCGCTGAGGATCTGCACCGCGTCGGGCTCGTTGCGCTGGGTGACGTGGCGGCTGGTGCCGGGGCGGCGGCGGTCCAGGTCGGGCTGGATGTCGGCCTCGGCGAGGCGCAGCCCGGGCGGGCAGCCGTCGATCACGCAGCCGATCGCGGGGCCATGCGATTCGCCGAAATTGGTGACCGCGAACAGGGTGCCGAAGGTGTTGCCGCTCATGGCGGCGGATTATCCCCAGAACGGTGCGATGCTGGGCTCAGCCCGCCGGCGTCACGGCATGCTTGTTGCCCAGCCCCAGGTAGGTGTCGATGATGCGGCGGTCGCTCAGCAGGTCGCCGGCGGCGCCCTCCAGCGCCACCTTGCCGGTCTCCAGCACGTAGCCGCGGTCGGCCACCTGCAGCGCGGCGCGGGCGTTCTGCTCGACCAGCAGCACCGACACGCCGTGCGAGCGCAGCGCGCCCACCACCTGCAGCACCTCGCGCACCACCAGCGGAGCCAGGCCCAGCGAGGGCTCGTCCAGCATCAGCAGGCGCGGGCGCGCCATCAGCGCGCGGCCGATGGCCAGCATCTGCCGCTCGCCGCCCGACAGCGTGCTGGCCAACTGCGCCCGGCGCTCCTTCAGGCGCGGGAAGATGGCGAACACCTCCTCCATGCGCTCACGCTGGTCGCGCCGGCCGGTGCGCCAGCGGTAGAAGCCGCCGAGCAGCAGGTTGTCCTCCACCGGCATCTCGCCAAACAGCTCGCGCCGCTCGGGCACCAGCGCGACGCCGCGCGCCACCATCGCCTCGACGCTGGGGCGCGCGATGCGCTCGCCGTCGAAGGTGAGCGCGCCGCGCGAGGGCAGCAGGCCCATCGCGGCGCCCAGCAGCGTGGTCTTGCCGGCGCCGTTGGGGCCGATCACGGTGACGATCTCGCCCTCGTCGATGTGCAGGGCGACGCCGTGCACCGCCTCGACGCTGCCGTAGGACACGTGGAAGTCCTCCAGCGCGAACAGACGCCGGGTATCGCCCGTGCTCATGCCACCGCTCCCACGACCACCGCCTGCGGCACGGCCGCCGGCGCCATGTCGTCGCCGCCGCCCAGGTAGGCGTCGAGCACGCGCGGGTTGCGCTGCACCTCGTCGGGCGTGCCTTCGGCGATGACGCAGCCGAATTCCAGCACCGTCACGCGGTCGGCCAGGTTCATGACGAACTCCATGTCGTGTTCCACCACCAGGATGCCCAGTCCTTCCGCGCGCAGCTGCGACAGCAGCCGCGCCAGCGCCTGCTTCTCCAGGTGGCGCAGGCCGGCGGCCGGCTCGTCCAGCAGCAGCGCCGCCGGCTGGCCGGCCAGGGCGCGCGCGATCTCGACCACGCGCTGCTGGCCCAGGGCCAGCGACGCCGCCGGCCGGTCGGCGAACTCGCCCAGGCCGCAGCGCTCGATCTGGCGCCGCGCCTCGGCCAGCAGGTCGGCCTCCTCTGCGCGGTCCAGCCGCAGCATGGCGGCCAGCCAGCCCTTGCGGCCGCGCAGGTGGGCGCCCAGGGCGACGTTCTCCAGCACGCTGCGCTCGCCCAGCAGGCGCACGTGCTGGAAGGTGCGGCCCAGGCCGCGCGCCGCGAAGTCGCGCGAGGGCCGGCCGTTCATCGGCTCGCCCAGCAGGCGCACCTGGCCCTCGGTGGGGTCGTCCACGCCCGAGATCATGTTGAAGAAGGTGCTCTTGCCGGCGCCGTTGGGGCCGATCAGCGCGTGCACCTCGCCGGCGCGCAGGGTCATGTTCACGTCGCTGTTGGCGACCAGGCCGCCGAAGCGCTTGGTCACGCCGGCGGCCTCCAGCAGCAGTTCGCCGGCCGCAGGCAGCGCGCGGGTGGGCAGCGGGCGCGCTTCGCGCGGCGAGCGGCGGCGCTGGGGCCGCAGGAAAGGGGCGCTCCAGCGCGCCAGCGTGGGCCACAGCCCTTCGGCGAAGCGCTGCAGCACCAGCACCATCAGCAGGCCGAAGACGATCTGCTCGAAGTTGCCGCTGGCGCCCAGCAGGTGCGGCAGCCAGTCCTGCAGTTGCTCCTTGAGCAGCGTGATGAGCGTGGCGCCCAGCACCGCGCCCCACAGGTGGCCGGCGCCGCCGACCACCGCCATGAACAGGTACTCGATGCCGATGTTCAGGCCGAAGGGCGTGGGGTTCACGAAGCGCTGCATGTGGGCGTACAGCCAGCCCGACAGCGCCGCCAGCAGCGCCGCCAGCACGAACACCTTGACGCGATGGCGCGCCGTGTCCACGCCCATCGACTCGGCCATGAGCTGGCCCGACTTCAGCGCGCGGATGGCACGGCCCTCGCGCGAGTCCAGCAGGTTGTGCAGCGCCCACAGCGCGAGCAGCAGCACCGCCCAGATCACCGGCCCCAGCACGCGCGGCGAGGCCAGCGAGAAGCCGAACACGTCGAGCGCCGGCAGCCCGCGCACGCCGGTCTGCCCGCCGAGGAACTCGAGGTTGCCGAACAGGTAGTACAGGCCCAGCCCCCAGGCGATGGTGCACAGCGGCAGGTAGTGCCCCGAGAGCTTGACGGTGATGGCGCCCAGCCCCCACGCCAGCCCGAAGGTGATCGCCAGGCCGAGCGCCAGCCCCAGCCAGGGCAGCAGCGCCGGCGGCAAGGCGGCCAGCGCCGAGGTGGCCGTCGGCGAGGTGCAGGCCCAGGCCGTGGCGTAGGCGCCGAGCGCGACGAAGGAGGCCTGGCCGAAGGAGGTCATGCCGCCGACGCCGGTGAGCATGACCAGCCCGGCCGCCACCATCGCGTACAGCGCGATGTAGCTGAAGACGGTGGTGGTGAAGTCGGGCAGGAAGGGCCAGGCCACCGCGAGGGCCGCGATGAACGCCAGCGTCAGGTGGCGCCGCGTCATTCTTCATCCTCCACGTGCCGGCTGTGCAGCGAGCGCCACCACAGCACGGGGATGATGAGCGTGAACACCAGCACCTCCTTGAAGGCGCTGGCCCAGAAGGAGGAGAAGGACTCCAGCTGCCCCACCACCAGCGCGCCGAGCAGCGCCGCCGGGTAGCTGGCGAGGCCGCCGACGATGGCGGCGACGAAGCCCTTCAGGCCGATCAGGAAGCCGGTGTCGTAGTAGACGGTGGTGATGGGCGCCACCAGCAGCCCCGCCACCGCGCCGATCAGCGCCGCCAGCGCGAAGCTCAGGTCGCCCGACAGGTCGGTCGGGATGCCCATCAGCCGCGCGCCGACGCGGTTCATCGCCACCGCGCGCAGTGCCTTGCCGACGATGGAGCGCTCGAAGAAGACGAACATCAGCACCACCAGCAGCACCGTCACGCCGACCACCACCAGCGACTGGCCTGCCACCGGGATGCCGCCGAGGTCCAGCCGGGCGTCGGAGAAGGCCGGCGTGCGCGAACCCTCGGCGCCGAAGAACAGCAGCCCCAGCCCGACCAGCACGCCGTGCAGCGCCACCGAGACGATCAGCAGGATCAGCACCTTGGCATGCGCCAGCGGCCGGAAGGCCAGCCGGTACAAGAGCGGCCCGAGCGGCGTGACCACCAGCAGCGTCGCCAGCGCCTGGCTCCACAGCGCTGCCGGCTTGCCCAGCAGCACGACCGCCGCCGCCAGCAGCGGGAAGACGACGGCCCAGGCGAGCGTGGACTTCCACTCCACCATCACGCCGCGCCTGGCGCGCCACAGCTCGACCACGATCACCAGCGCCGCCAGCACCAGCAGCAGCCACAGCGTGCCCGGCACCTTGCCGGCGCCCAGCGCCGCCATCGACAGCGCACCGAAGGCCACCAGCTCGCCCTGCGGGATGAAGATGACGCGCGTGACCGAGAACACCAGCACCAGCGCCAGTGCCATCAGCGCATAGATCGCGCCGTTGACGATGCCGTCCTGCCCCAGCAGCAGGGCGATCTGAAGGTCCATGTCAGTCCGTTTTCAAGGGGCCGCAGCGCGGCCGGATACAGGAAGGCGGCCGGCACCCTCGCGGATGCACGGCCCCCGCCGCAGCATGCCGCTCAGTTCGAGACGTATTTCCAGGCGCCGTTCTGGATGGTGACCATCACGCGGGCGCGGTTGTCCAGGCCCAGGTGGTCGGTCGGCGTCATGCTGAACACGCCGTGCGCGCCGGCCACTTCCTTGACGCCTTCCAGCGCGTCGCGCAGCGCGGCGCGAAACTCGGGCGTGCCCGGCTGGGCCTTCTTCAGCGCCTCGGGCACGGCCGCCTGCAGCACCAGCCCGGCGTCCCAGGCGTGGCCGCCGAAGGTGGCGGTGGAACCCTTGCCGTTGGCGGCCTCGTAGGCCGTCACATAGGCCAGCGCGGACTTCTTCACCGGATTGGCGTCGGGCAACTGGTCGGCCACGAGCATCGGGCCCGAGGGCAGGATGGTGCCCTCCACGTCCTTGCCGCCCACGCGCAGGAAGTCGTTGTTCGCCACGCCGTGCGTCTGGTAGATCTTGCCCTTGTAGCCGCGCTCGACCAGCGTCTTCTGCGGCAGCGCCGCGGGCGTGCCCGAGCCGGCGACCAGCACCGCGTCCGGGTTGGCCGACATGATCTTCAGCGCCTGGCCGGTGACGGAGGTGTCGGTGCGCGAATAGCGCTCGTTGGCCAGCAGCTTGATGTTCTTGGCCGCGGCGGCCTTGGAGAACACGTCGTGCCAGCCCTCGCCGTAGGCGTCGGAGAAGCCGATGAAGGCCACCGACTTGACGCCGTGGGCGGCCATGTAGTCGACGATGGCCTGGGCCATCATGTCGTCGTTCTGCGGCGTCTTGAAGACCCACTTCTTCTTGTCGTCCATGGGCGAGATGATCCGGGCCGAGGCGGCCAGCGTGATCATCGGCGTCTTGCCCTCGGCCACCACGTCGATCATCGCCAGCGAGTTGGGCGTGACGCTGGAGCCGATGATCACGTCGGCCTTGCTCTCGGTGATCAGCTTGCGGGTGTTGTTGACGGCGGTGGTGGTGTCGCTGGCGTCGTCGAGCACCACGTAATTGACCTTCTGGCCGCCGATGGTCTTGGGCATCAGCGCGATGGTGTTCTTCTGCGGGATGCCCAGCGAGGCCGCCGGGCCGGTGGTGGAGAGCGTCACGCCGACGGTGAGGTCGGCCCACGACAGGCCGGCTGCGCACACGAGGGCCACGGCGGCCAGCGTCTTGATCTTGAACTTCATTGGGGTTGTCTCCTTGGTGGTCGGAAGCGGATGGAAATTAATTTAAGAAGTTAAGTAATTCTTCGCAATAGATTGAAACACCTAGACGCCGGTTTCCGCCTCCTGCGGAACCCTCACTTTCGGCAGCCCGCCCAGGAACAGGTCGGCCACCACCGGGGCCATGTCCTCGTAGTCCAGCGGGCCCTCGGGCTTCATCCAGGTGAACATCCAGTTGATCATGCCGAACAGCAGCATCGTGAGCGGCATGCCCATGACGGTGCCCTCCAGGTCCGGCCGCAGGGCGACGACGGCCCGGGCGAAGCCGCGCACGACGGCGCGCTCCTGGTCCAGCACGCGCTGCCGGTCGTCGGGCTCGAGGAACTTCACGTCCTCGGTCAGCACCCGGTGCGCGCTCTGGGCGGTGGCGTACTCGCGCACCAGGCTCAGGATCAGCTCGCGCATGCGCTGCTCGGCCGGCAGGCGCCGGGCCGCCACCTCCTCCACGATCGCGGCCAGCCGCGTGACGTGCGCCTCGGCGATATTCACCAGCAGCGTGTACTTGTCCTTGTAGTAGTGGTAGAGCGTGGCCTTCGACAGGCCGCAGGCCTCTGCCACCTGGTTCATCGACGTGGCCGGGTAGCCGCGCCGGGCGAACAGCAGGCCCGCCTGCGCCAGGATCATGTCGCGCTGGTCGTCGTAGCCGGCTGCACGCCCTCTGGCCATCGTCTTCCTTTCACCGTTCGTCGAAGGACAGCACCACCCGCTCGGTCGTCGGGTGCGCCTGGCAGGTGAGCACGAAGCCGGCCGCCACCTCGGCCTTGTCGAGCGCGAAGTTGCGCTCCATGCGCACGTCGCCCTCCAGCACCTTGGCGCGGCAGGTGCCGCACACGCCGGAGGTGCAGGAGTACGGCACCTCCAGCCCGGTGGCCGAGGCGCAGTCGAGGATGCTGGGCTGGTCGCGGTGGAACTCGATCTCGCGCCTGAGGCCGTCGCGCACGATGACGATGCGGGCGCGCTCGGCGTCGCCCGGCCGCGCCTCATGCATCACGGCGCCGATGCCGGCGGGCGCGCCGGGCGCGGCCTGCGCGATGCCGAAGCGCTCGATGTGGATGGCCGATTCCGGCACGCCGGCCGCGCGCAGCGCCGCCTCGGCCTCGTCGTTCATCTGGAAGGGGCCGCAGATGTAGGCGTGATCGATGGTCCAGGCCGGCACCAGGGTGGAGAGGAAGTCGCCGATCTTCTCGCGGTCGAGCACGCCCATGTTGATCGGCGCGTCGGTGTGCTCGTCGGAAAAGACGTGGTGCAGCACCAGCCGCGTGAGGTAGCGGTTCTTCAGGTCCTCCAGCTCCTCCTTGAACATGGTGGAGCGCAGGTGGCGGTTGCCGTAGATCAGCGTGAAGCGGCTGCCCGGCTCGCGCGCCAGCACGGTCTTCATGATCGAGAGGATGGGCGTGATGCCGCTGCCGCCGGCGATGCCGAGGTGGTGGCGGCGCTCTTCCGGCGCCAGCGGCACGAAGAAGCGGCCCTGCGGGGCCATCACGCTGATCTCGTCGCCGGGCTGGAGCTGCTCGTTGATCCAGTTGGAGAACACGCCGCCGCGCACCTTGCGCACGCCCACGCGCAGCACGCCGTCGTCGATGCCGGCGCAGATGGAGTAGGAGCGGCGCAGGTCCTGGCCCTCGATCTGCTTGCGCAGCGTGAGGTACTGGCCCTGGGTGAAGCCGAAGGTCTCGCGCAGGTCGGGCGGCACCTCGAAGCTGACGA